>NZ_JAKTII010000004.1:0-228940 GCF_027855175.1 Acinetobacter sp. AOR14_HL
ATAATCTGACCCCATAAAGTTGGACAGCTAATTAAGCAGTTTTTAAAAACTGATTTCTATATTGTACAGGGGATAAACCTTGTAACTTCACCTTGATTCTCTCATGATTATAATAATGAATGTACTCTTGTATGGTTTTCTCTAATTCATCAATTGATTGAAATTTTTCACCATGAAAGCACTCCGATTTTAATATTCCGAAGAAGCTTTCTATTACAGCATTATCCAAACAATTTCCCTTACGAGACATACTTTGAATTAAACCCTGTTGTTTTAATTGCTGTTGGTAATGAGCCATTTGATATTGCCATCCTTGATCGGAATGGAGAATTGGTTTTTCATGTCGTTTAAGTTTAGCCAAAGCATGAATGAGCATATCTTTTACTAACTCATAATTGAGTTTGCGTTGGATTCGGAATGTAATAATTTCCCCATTAAATAAATCTATAATCGGGGATAGGTAAAGTTTTTCACCGTTCACATTAAATTCCGTTACATCAGTTGCCCATTTCTGATTTGGTCGATTTGCTTTAAATTGCCGTTGTAAAACGTTATCAGCCACTATCCCGACACAACCACTTTTATATGAGCGATATTTTAGTGCTCTGATACGTGATTTAAGTCCCATAGTTTTCATGAGTCGATATACACATTTATGGTTAATCATTATTCCTGTACTTTTCAGAGCAAGAGTAATTCTACGATAGCCATAGCATCCCTTATGCTTATGGTATATGGACTTAATCTGCTGTTTTAACTCAGTATATTTATCATTAGAGCGTATAGCTTTCATGTGGTAGAAATAAGTACTACGGGCTATCTTGGCAATACTGAGTAAGAGCTTTAATGGATAAATTTGCCTTAATTCTGAAATAATTTGAACACTGTCTGCAGTACAAATTGAATTTAAGTACGTTGCTTCAGTTTTAAGGCTTTTAGCTTTTTTAAAAAAGCGACCTCTGCGCGTAAAGCTGTAAGCTCATCAATGAGCTCTTGCTGAGACTTGTCTTTATCATCTCTTGTTGGTTTCACTGTTTTAGTTTTATCTTGCTTAGTCATATTGGTATAAGTCCGTTTAGTATTAAACCCAGCAATCCCTTCTTTATGATACAGAGCTAGCCATCTTCTTAAAATTGACGTCCCGCTCAGATTTAACCGTCTTCTTACTTCTCTTACGGGTATCTTATCAAGAAGCATTTGTATTGCATTGATTTTAAATTCTGAAGAATAATAAGTTTTTTGAATTTTAATATTAAGCCCATCAGTACCATGTGCCTTATAGTTTTCAATCCATAACCGAATGGTTTGGAGATCTACATTAAACTCTTTGGAAAGAATTTTATAGCCTTTACTACCATCTAAATAAGCCTGAATTACTTTGAGTTTTAACTCTTTTGAATGCTTTGGAACTGGCATAGGTCACACCTTATAAGTTTAAAAAGTCTAACTTATGGGGTGCAGTTCAGGACGGGAGAGGGACACCCTCGGGTGTGCTGGCGTCTAACCAGTCTGTCAACCTTCTCTCGTTCTGCCACCATAATTATTTGACAGTAATTCGGTAGAACTTCTTTAGACATGAGGAGTCCTCTATGCATACTAATTTTTCTTATTCTTTGGCCTTTGCCAAGCTCTTTCTATCCATACCGCTCAACTGGTCTTTAAAACGGTTTAAACATTTATAGGTTTAACCTTTAGATCATTACGACTAAAAAATCATATCAACAATAAAGCTTGAGATAGGTTAGCGCATCCTTTGTGTGCAGCTTTCGCATGCCTGTTTTTAGCACTCATTTTAAGAGTAAAGGCCTTTCTATCTCTTTTATATACAACAAAAATTATCTTTGAGCAGAATGTTTATGCCAAATTTAGAAAATTCATTTAGAGCATTAAGAGTGCTCCACGCGGCAAGAGATCTATTTAATCAACATGGTTTTCATAATGTAGGTGTCGACCGAATTATTGCTGAAGCCAGAATTTCAAAATCCACTTTTTATAATGATTTTCACTCTAAAGAAAAGCTCATCGAGATGAGCCTAACTTTTCAAAAAGATGCATTAAAAGACGAGGTGTTTTCAATTATCCATTCATATCGTGAACTCATGTTGTTCGATAAGCTCAAGAAAATTTTCTATTTACATGCAGATTTAGAGGGCTTTTACCATTTGCCATTTAAAGCTATTTTTGAAATTGAAAAGCTTTATCCAACCGCCTATAAGGTTGTAATTGACTATCGAAATTGGCTAATTAATGAAATTTATAAACTACTTTTAACGTTAAAAGTTATGGCTTCAATTGAAGATGCGCACCTGTTTTTATTTGTGATTGATGGCGCTATGGTTCAGCTTTTAGGAGAAAATCAGATAGATGATCGAGATAGATTACTAAATTATTTTTTAACTATGGTGTCTTAGGTCTAGCTTATTAAAAGTGAGGCTGCTAGAGCCTCACTTTATATAGGTGCTTATTTGCGTTTTTTAGTTTTTAAATACTCTGCATAAGCTTCATCCGCAAAGCGTCTTAAAGAGTCACCAATAGCAGCATATTGATATTCATTTAGATTAGCTAATGATGCACGGGCAGAAGGGTGCTGGACACCGAAGCCAGAGCCCGGTAATAAAACCACACCTGTTTCATCAGCTACTCTAAATAATAGCTCAGTCGGATTTTTATTTTTCATTACCCAGTCCGCAAACTCATCTCCATAGAGAGTACGTGAGGTGTTTTCAAGGTTGACTAGAGTGTAGTAGTCCACGGCATTTGGATCGGTTGGAACATCGACGCCAAGTTGTCGATAAAGTGCTGCGTCACGTTCACGAACAACAGACTTGACCGCTTTTTTATAGCTTTGGCGTGAGTCCATCAGATTAAACAATGCAAATAAAACCATTTGAACTTGCTGTGGTGTAGACAGACCAGCAGTATGGTTTAAAGCAACATTACGGCTATCTGCAACTAAACGATCAATAAATTTAATGCTTGCAGGGTCAGTCGTTAAAGATGAATAGCGCTCTTCAAGTTCTTTCTTCTCTTTTTTCGATAAATTCGCAATTTGTTTATCAAGCACATTGTTATTTGAAAGTGCAATGACACCAAGTCGCCAACCGGTAGCACCGAAGTATTTAGAGAATGAGTAAACCAAAATTGTGTTATCTGGACAGATTGCGAAAAGCGATTTGAAGTTATCGGCAAAAGTACCGTAAACGTCATCTGTTAAAATAATCAGATCAGGGCGTTTTTTAACGATATCTTCCAAAATCGCAAGTCCTTCATCACTCATTTTTACAGATGGCGGATTACTTGGATTCACTAAAAAGAATGCTTTAATCGATGGATCTTCTAACTTTCTGAGTTCCGATTCTGGATATTGCCAACCGAGTTTAGGGTCGGCCTCAATGAGTACTTCTTCAAGTTGATAATCATTGAGTTTGGGAATTTCCAGATATGGCGTAAAAATTGGGCTACCAATTGCAATACGGTCACCGTTTTTAATAATTTTATTTTCTTTTAATGAGTTAAAGATATAGGCCATTGCTGCTGTTCCGCCTTCAACCGCAAACAAGTCTAAATCTTTTTTCTGCATGCCTTGTACGCCCATTTCTCGTAAGACGTACTCTTTAATAATCGTTTCACTCACTCTGAGCATACGATCTGGCACTGGATAGTTACACCCTAAAATGCCTTCAACCATTTCAAGCAGGAAAAGATCTGGGTCTAAGCCTAACTGATCTCGCACATAAGACACGGCTTTGCCTAAAAAGACGACGCCGGGTTTGTCACGGTTTTCCAAAATAAAATTATCAAATCGTGACTGGAGTCCAACGGGGCGAGGGAAGCCACCTAGACCTTCTGGCATGTAAGAAAATGAAAACTCAGATTCAGTCGCCGAAAACAAACCCAATTGAAAGAATGCTCTACGAGGAACGGTTGCGAGAAAGTTTGGATTACCTCGCCCAGCATTTAACATCATTCTGTCAGTTCTGCTTTGAGCTAATTCTATTAAATTATCTTTTAGTTCAAATGGGCTGAGTTTTGCATATTTAGAATAATCGACTTTCCCCATGGGACGTCTCCTTAATTATAGTGAGATGAATAAAATTTCTAATTCAATGTATAAAATCAGGCCAAGCCTATGATGAGTGGTCCGAGTAAGGTCAAGAACACATTTGCCAAGGCATAGGTGATTGCAAAAGGAACAGTCGGAATTGAGTTTCCTGCTTTGTCTAAGATTGCCCCAAATGCAGGGTTTGCACTGCGTGAACCAGATAGTGCACCTGCCATAACTGCAACGTTGTTATAGCGCAGAACATAACGTGCAAAGAGCATAGAAAGTAGGAGAGGAACCAGTGTTACGACAACTCCAATCATAAAGAGTGAAAGGCCACTTTCTTTAATGGTTTGAATGGCTTGTAAACCTGATTGTAAGCCGACGGCAGCAACGAATCCTGCTAGACCCAAATCTTTAAGAAGCTGTGAAGCCGCTAGAGGCATATTGCCATGTACCTGATTTCTGCTTCGTATCCAGCCAAAGAGAAGACCTGATAGTAAAGCTCCGCCACCCGCACCAAGCGTTAAGGGCACATCACCTAAACGAATCACGAAGAGACCAATCACTAAACCGACCACAAGGCCTGCACCATGAAAAATCCAGTCCGTTTTTAAGCTTTCAGGTAAGGCTTTACCGGCCTCTTTCACTAAACGTTCGAGATCGCTTTTTGTACCGTATACAGTGACCACATCACCTTGTCGTAAAAGAGTATCATCGCTTAACGGTTGTGATTCATCGTTATGTTTAATCGCAAGTACATAAATACCGTGCTTCAAATAAGCAGGCGTATTCGCCTTAATGTCTCCTAAGGTACGGTTGATGTATTTGGAATTTCTTAGGATGACATCGCTGGTATCCATAATCATTTCCATACCTTGCGATGACTGTAATTCGCTCCCGATTTGCTCGGCAACTGAAACCACATTGGCACGGCGCCCAACCAGTAATACGACATCATCAGTTTGTAAGGTTAGTTCGGGTGCAACATCAATAAACTGATCTTTACGTTTTAACCGTTCAATCGTAATACTCGGCTGTTTTGCTTCAATTTCCGCAATCGTGTGTCCATCGGCTTGTTTGACTTTATAAATACGGCCAACAATTTCCGGCATTGCAAGTTCCTGACCCGGTGCTAGCTCGAAAGCACCTTTGAGTCGTTCACTTTGAGCTTTTAAAGCATCGTCGTGGATTTCTTTACCCATAAATTTAGGCAAGATATTCACACAAACAATAATCGCTCCCAATGAACCAAAAATGTAGGTCACTGCATAGCCAATCGCGACATTTGCCTGAAGCCTCTGAATTTCAGCTAGTGGTAGATCGAGCCTAGAAATTGCATCTCCAGCAGTACCAATAATGGCAGATTGAGTCATGCCACCAGCAGCGAGACCCGCAGCCAAGCCTTTATCGAGGTGAAAAATTTTAGCCATCACTAAGACGGTGACTAAACCACAAACCGCCATGAATACTGCTAAAAGAATTTCTTTTATGGACTGTGGTCCCAGTGATTTAAAAAACTGAGGGCCACTTTCAAAGCCTACCGCGTAAATGAAGAGGGCAAATAAAATTGCTTTAACGCCGTTATCAACAGGTACGCCAATAAGACTTAAAACAACTGCGACGAGTAAGGAGCCTGCGACTCCGCCAAACTGAAATTTTCCAAATTGAAACTGTCCAATCCAGAAGCCTATTGCGAGTGATAAGAACAATAATATTTCGGGGCTGTGCTTTAAGACACTTTGTAACCATTCAATCATTTTGATCTCACTTTTATTATTAAATCTATCTTTAATATATAAATTTATTTATTTTTCATTTTTTAAAATACTATATGAAAATTACTTAAGCAAACCTTCAAGACTGGTGCTTTTCTTAAATTTAATTATAAAAATAATGTGCTTAAATTGCTTGGGATCCCATGTGTATCAGTAATTCTGAGTGATTAAATCAACTTTTGTTTTTTAATATAAAGTAAAATTTTATTACAATAATATAAAGAATGTCTTGTAATGAATAATGTTGATATTTTATTAATTTATTGATATTGAACAATTTATTATTTTTTTTGAATATAATTTTGATGATTGAGTCAAATTGAAAATTAATTTACTTAAAATAATTTTTTTGTTAATTGTGTCTCATAATTATGGTGGTGTTCTAATTGTTAATTATTTCTTTATAATGTTTTTTTATTTTAAATAAAATATGAAAAGAGGTTTTTGTCTTTGTGGATATTTAAGTTAATTAAATATTCTCTTTGTCATTAATATTATTAAAATTTTACATATAATGTGATAACCCTAAAAAATAAATAGTTAGGGTTATTTTATTTTGAAATTACGTTGTTGGAGCTATTGTTTTCAAATAAAGATCAGCGCGCTGTGCATGACCAAAACACCAATCTTCTGCACTATTTTGCACAATCACAAACATGACATCTTGTTCTGAAACATCAAAATTCTGTTTAAGCTGGGTTGTAACATGCAGCATTAAATCTGATTTTTGTTGCGCCGTTCGGGGCTTGCCTGAGGTGATATAAAGCAAGATGAACTTTTCAGTACGTGCGGTTTTAACCCAATAATCAGGGTCAACAAAAACCTGTTCTTGCGGTATTTGCTCAAAAATATGAAAACAATCATTTTTAGGCGTATCGAAATAGTTTTCCATACAAGTTTGCACAACTTTAGATATTTGCGCTTTTTCTAAATCGGTATATGGATAGCTGGTTGTAAAACGAATCATGGGCATGACCATATCTCCTCTGGCATATGTTCAAGTGCTGAAATAGCGGTGGGTAGTCCTGCATAGAAAGCAAGATGGGTAGTAACCTCAATAATTTGTTCCTTAGAGATCCCTTGGCTTAGGGCATTTTTGATATGCCATTCGAGCTGTGAATAGCGGCCCTGTAAAATAAGCGCCGAGATTGTAATGAAACAGCGTGTTTGAGTATCAAGGATTGGTCTTTGCCAGATATCTGCAAACAAATAATCTTTGCCGAGCTCATAAAGTTTGGGAGCGACACTTTCTAGATTGTTAATATCAATTTTTCTAAACATCTTAAAACTCTGCGTTGGGGGATGTTGTAGCGACTATGGCAGTTTGTTATATTTTTAAAAATCAAAACTTTTTGAACCTATAGTTCAGTTTTTATGAATGATTATGCCAAAGTACCCACGAACCTTGATTTAGATGCCTTACGGGCATTTGTAAAAGGTATAGAGCTAGGCAGTTTTTATTTGGCTGCTCAAAACTTATGTCGCTCTCCGGCTGCGATTAGTGCTCAATTAAAAAAATTAGAGCAGCAGACTGGCTGCCAATTATTAAGAAAAAACGGAAGATTGTTAGAGTTAACGCCGAGCGGTGAATTATTATTTAGTCATGCAAAAAGTGTGTTGGCAATGAATGATAGGGTACTTTTACAACTTCATCAGACTCAAGCGACAGGGGTTATTCGCTTTGGATTACAAGAAGATTTTGCTGAAGGCACGCTCCAACAATTAATTGCTCAGTTCATGTTGCAATATCCTAAAGTGCAGTTTCAAATTCAGGTCGATCGAAATCTTAATTTGTTAGAAAAAATACAAAAACAAGAGCTGGATTTGGCACTCATCTGGCAACAAGATGAAGCCCGTGAAAATTTTTATGAATTGCAGAATGTAGAAACAGAGTGGTTATTTTGTTCTCATCCACACATCCAGCAGATTATTGAAACTGGAACTTCGATTCCATTAGTTGTTTTACAGCAGCCTTGTATTCTAAGACAAATGGCAATTCAGGCGCTTGAAGAGAAGGGCTTGGAATGGCACATTGCCTATGAGTGCAATTCTGTTCAAGCTTTGTGGCCTGCGGTACGTGCAGGCATTGGAATCAGTTTAAGATCATTATTTCAAATACCTTCAGATATCAAGATCTTAAAAAGTGCTGAATTACCTCAACTTAAATCTTTATCGTTTGGGCTTTATTCTAGTTCAAAATTAGAATCTGGTTATATTGTTCAGCAATTTCAAAAATATATTGAACAGCATCTTCAATAATTTATCTGTCTAAAAATTTGAATTTAATTAGATAGTCTTTGGTTTAATTTGTATTTTCATTTAACTTGGTAGTAAAGAGATTCTCTATAAATTATTTTGGGTAGCAGTAAAATAATCAAAATTTTCATTTTTCTTCTATCTTTCTTAACTTGAATGTTGATATACCAATGCTATAAGTTAAATTTTTGGAATGATATTTGCGTGTTAGGAGTCATTGTTTTTAGGTAAAACAAGCTCGTTGAAGAATGTAATCAAACTATAAATTTCAGAGTATCACTATGAAGCTTAAAGAATTAGCAGGTTGTGAGGAGTGCGATACAGTCTATCGTAGAGCTCCGCTTGCTTATGGAAAAAGAGCTTATTGTGTTTGTTGTGGTGCAGAACTCTATCGGCACACCAAACCTTTTTCAACATTGTTAGCTTTGATTTTAACTGCCTTAATTGTATTTATTCTTGCCAATAGCTTTCCCATCGTAAAAATTGAATTACAAGGAAATACTTCCGAGACTACTTTACTGGGGGCAGTCTGGGTCATGTTTCACTTTGATCGGGCATTCGTTGGTGTACTTATTTTAATTACCACTTTTATTGTGCCGCTTTCCTATCTTTTATTACTTAGCTATGTGCTCGGTACAGTGAGTATATTGAAAAAGAGGCCAACGTTTTTGGTGATGGCCTTACGCACACTTTTCTTTATGAGAGTGTGGGGAATGGTTGAGGTGTTCTTAATCGGAATTTTGGTCACGCTTGTGAAGTTAATGGGAATGGTATTGGTGATTCCCGAAATTGCTTTATGGGCATTTGCGATCTTAAGTGTATTGTTGGTCTATATTACTTCCATAAAGGTAAGTGATATATGGAACGAAATTGATAGGTCACTGCCATGAAAACAATAAAAAATGTGACCTCAGAAAAAACCGTAAATACTGGCGTGAACTTAACTCAATATCCACGGGCTAAAGATCTCTCATTAATTGTGTGTCATTGCTGTGGTGTCGTAAATTCTTCTCAAAATGAAAAAAAACGACGAGATAAAAGCCATCAAGTTTTACGTTGTATTAGATGTAATAGCGTGCTGCATTCACGTAAACCAGCGAGTTTAAATCGAACCTTTGCCTTAGTAGTAGCTGCGACAATCCTCTATATTCCAGCCAATGTACTTCCCATGACGGTAACTGACTCACTTTTGGGCAGTCAGCAAGATACGATCATGAGTGGGGTAATTTACTTCTGGCAAAGTGGAGACTATCTGGTTTCAGTCGTTATTTTCATGGCCAGTATTTTTATTCCCATGTTGAAGCTGCTGATTTTGTATTTTTTATTATTTGCTGTATATCTACAGAAATCGGCAGGTTGGAAATTTTTACCTGAGCAATGCGTTAAATTATATCGAATTGTCGAGTTTATTGGGCGCTGGTCAATGATTGATGTTTTTGTGGTGGCACTTTTAACAGCCCTCATTCAGATTCAATCGCTTGCTACGATTTTAGCTGGGCCAGGTTCGATTGCTTTTGGTGCTGTTGTGGTGTTAACCATGTTCGCATCACTTAGTTTTGACCCACGTATTATTTGGGATAATTTTTATGCATCTCAAAATACAAATAAACCGTCTTCTGTTGCTTCTGAAAAAACAACGATTATTCAGGCAGAACATTCGCCTTTGAATAATGATTCTATTAATCCCAGTCAATAAAAGAACAATGAGTATGTCTGAAAATGAAATAACCACTGGTAACTCAGATCATCGCAATGCAGATGTTGAACTGGATAGCATGAATGATTTACCAGAGCCCCAAGAAAAGAAGAGTCGGTGGAAGCCTTTATTAATTTGGCTTATTCCATTGATCGCGCTTTTAATCGCGCTGTCATTAGCTGTAAAAGCGCTACTGTCTCATGGCCCTACAATTGATGTGTCTTTTAGAACTGCTGAAGGGTTAGTCGCTGGTAAAACAACAGTTCGCTATAAGCAGGTGGATATTGGTGTGGTGCGGCAGATTGATCTTTCAGATGATCGTTCACACGTTATTGCCAGAATTGATTTGCGTAAAGGTGCGAGTAACTTTGCAGCAAAAGATTCACGATTTTGGGTTGTGCGACCACGTATTGGGACGAGTGGGGTTTCAGGAATAGACACGTTATTGTCAGGTTCATATATTGAAGTGGATGGCGGAAAATCAGCAGAAGATAAGTTTGAATTTACTGGATTAGAAGTGCCGCCAGTCATATCTTCAGACGTTCCCGGAAAAGTATTTTTCTTAAATGCAGATGATCTTGGTTCGTTAGATATAGGTTCTCCGATTTATTATCGTCGAATTAATGTAGGGCAAATTACAGCCTATAAATTGTCCGATGATGGTAAAAATGTTGAACTACAAACGTTTATCCGTGCACCGTATGACAAGTTTGTAACCACCGATGCACGTTTTTGGCAGGCGAGTGGGATTGATGTGACCTTAAATGCTTCGGGCTTTAATTTAGATACTCAATCGCTGGCAAGTATTGTCGCAGGTGGTATTGCTTTTGGAATCCCTGAAAGCTCGCGTGCTACTACAGCGGCGAATCATAGTCGCTTTAATCTTTGGGATTCAAAAGGTGATGCATTAAAAGAGCCTGATGGGCAACCTCGTGGTGTGATTATGTATTTTGATCATTCATTACGTGGGCTTACAGTCGGTGCTCCAATTGATTTCATGGGTATTGAAATTGGTAATGTTAAATCAGTAAATGCCGAGTTTTATGACCACTATAAACAGATTCGTATGCGTGTTGAGGCAGTCATCTATCCTTCACGAGTTGAAAATGGTCAAGCACTTAACCCGAACAGTGAAATTTTTAAAGATTTTATTGAACATGGATGGCGTGCTCAAATGCGAACAGGGAACCTTCTTACTGGACAAAACTATATTGCTCTAGACAAGTTCCCTAAAGCCAAACCAGCCACATTACAGATTCTAGGTGACAACCGTGTGGTGATTCCAACTACGCCAACCGAACTGAGTGGCTTACAAGCACAAGTTTCTCAGATTGCAGATAAGTTAACGAAATTCCCGTTAGTTGAAATTGGGCAAGATGTGCGTAAAACGCTTAACAATATGAACACAGCGATTGAGTCTACCGACAAGCTGGTTAAACAGTTAGATGGCAAAGTTGCACCTGGTTTACAAGCAACTCTAGACGATGTTCGTAAAACTGTAAGGTCATCTGAGTCTATTTTGTCGAGCGATGCGCCGTTGCAACAAGACGTACGCAAAGCATTGCAGCAAATGACACGTGCCGCTGCCTCTTTACAGTTAATGTCAGACTATATTGAACAACACCCTGAATCAATTATTCGTGGTAAGACCCCAGAGGCCGATGATGAAAAATAAAAACAATCGATCTTTTCAACATTCTAAAGCAGCCAAATGGCTGCTTGGGAGTGGCTTGTTTTTAACGGCAGTTGCTATGACAGCATGTTCGAGTTCACCAACGCCAAACTACTATACGCTTACACCTAAAGTCACTCCGGTCACCAGTTCAACTGTGCAGGTGATTGAAGTGTTGCCAGTCGGGATTCCAGATCGATTAGACCGTGCGCCTTTAGTGCTACAAGACAGTAGTGGTAAGTCTACGGTGCTAAACAATGAGCGTTGGACATCGACCATGGGTACGCAATTACGCGATACCTTGTCTGCGGGTTTACAACAAAAGCTAGGGGCAATTGATAGTTATAGCAGTGGGCTTGCTGGAAACAATCAACCGTTATATCGAGTTTCTACAGACTTTTCTCATTTTGATATTGTAGATCACAGCAATATTAATATTGCTGTGTCTTGGGTGGTGAAGCGTCAAATACCGCCTACTCAATTAGAGTCAGCTAATGCAAAAGTAATCACTAATAGAGGATCTCAGTTAAATTGTCGAATTGCTTTTAAGCAGCCGATTGATCAAAAAGCTAAAAAAATGGAAGCAATTGTGAGTGCGTCAAGTGAGGCGATGACTCAAATTATTAATACGGTTTCTTCTTCAATTGTGGCGCTCGATTCAAACAAAAAATCGGTGATTAGTAATGGGGTTTGTTCGTAAACCAAATCGCTTTGAATTAACCCCTTTATTTGTGCAAAACAGATAAAGGGGTTTTTCTTTTAATTACCTCGATAGGTTGAATAGCCATAAGGGCTAAGCAGTAGAGGAATATGGTAGTGATTTACGCTTCCATCCACTTTAAAAATAACGGGTACTTCGGCAAAAAAAGTTTGTTGTTTATTCTTTTTGAACCAGTCTTCAGTTTTAAAGGTAACTTTATAAATACCTTGCTCTAATTTTTTATTTTCTGGATAAAGCGCAGTAATACGACCATTTGAATCGGTCACTTGCTGGTTGAGTTTAACCCACTGGTTATTTGTGTTTTTTTCTAAAACGACTTCAACCTGAGAAGAGGGCAACCCCGTTTCTAGATTTAACACATGCACACTTAGCGGATTAGTTTGTGCAAACGTAGCCGAAGCAACAAATAAAGAAGATAAAGCAATAAATGATTTAGTCATGGTGAACTCCTTATGAATGAAAAATGGTTTCAATGGCTTTGCTTGCACATTGATTGTCATTTTGTGCGCCGCCAGCACCTGCAACACCAATCGCTCCGATCACTTGGTTCTCAAAACGAACAGGTACGCCGCCACCTAACAAAAGTAAATTTGCTACCGTGGTTAAATTTTTTGCATCGGGGTTTTGATTACTGTTTTGGCTTAAAACCAAGGTCGATGTTTTGGTAGATAACGCGGTATAGGCCTTTTTTTCAGCAGCAATTAAATTATGTGGACCGACCAACTCATGCCGTTCGGCAGTTAAAGGGTTACCACCACGGTCAACAATAACCACTGCAATGTTTTGATTTAATTTTTTGCATGCCTCTTTCGCACTGTCCGCTAATAGGTGCGCAGTTTTAAGATCTAACGAATAGACTTGATTCAAAGCAGGGGGCTGTGCAAAAGTACTATTACCCAATAGCACGGCTGTTAGCATCAGCCAGTTCAATTTTTTCATAATGATTGCCTCTATGTCGCTTTGAAAATCTTAAACAAATTGAATAATTCCAAGCATGACAATCACATTACAAAGTTGTCATCTTTCAAATGAGTCTCTACAAAATGCGTATCCTTATTATTGAAGACGAGATCAAGATCGCCACTTATTTGGTCAAAGGATTAAAAGAATCTGGATATCAAGCAGAGTGCATTCATTTAGGGCTGCAAGGTTTGGAAATGCTAAAGAGAGATCAATATGACTTGCTTATTCTTGACGTCATGTTGCCTGACATAGAAGGCTGGAGCGTATTACAAGTATTACGTCAGTTCTCCAAAATCCCGGTTATTTTCTTAACGGCAAAAGATCAGGTGATAGATAGAGTCAAAGGGTTGGAGTTGGGTGCAGACGATTACTTGGCTAAACCATTTTCCTATATCGAACTGTTAGCCCGTATTAAAAGCCTGTTAAGAAGACAGCAATATCTGCAAGAAAATGAGCTGTCTATCAGTGATTTAAAAATGGATTTGGTCGGACATAAAGTATGGCGTAATGGCAACTTAATTGAACTGAGCAAAACCGAATTTAATTTGTTGCGTTATCTGTTGATCAATAAAGAGCAAATCGTGACGCGCAGACAAATTGGTTCAGAAGTTTGGAATATTAACTTTGATACCGATACCAACTTTATTGATGTCGCTGTACGCCGTTTACGAAGCAAAATTGATGAAGGGTATGAATTAAAGCTTATTCATACCATCCGTGGTTTGGGTTATAAAATTTCGGTTAGCTTATGAACTTTAAATTTCTGCGTTCTCTTGAAGTCCGTATTACATTACTGGTCACGCTCTGTTCTGCCTTAATTTTATGTTCAGTCGGCTTTATGACCTATTTAGGCATTAACCAAATTTTATTAAAGCAACAAGATAAAGCTTTAGCAGACAGAATTAACCGTTTGGAAATTTTGCTGCAAGATAGCGAAAATATAGAGCAAATTATTGCGCGTCCTAAGCTGTATCAAAACATGCTTGGCAACCAAGACAACTTGTTTCTGCTCATTCATAAAGACAAAGCTTTAATTAATATCAATCCGCTCCATATTCAGTTACCTGAGCTTGCACAGCGCAACAGTCTTCAATTTCAAGATTTAGCCAACAACCCATATCCAACGCGAATTGCTTGGAAAAGCATAAAAATTAATGACGAGCCTTATCTGCTCATTGCAGGTAAACAATGGTCGGAACGCATCAATATTCTTTTACCTTTTCAAGAAAGTCTCTTGATGTATGTGGTAGGAGGCGTGTTTGCGATCTTTGTGCTTTGCATTTTAGTGTGTCATTTAGGTTTAAAATCGCTACAACAGCTTCGCAAACAAACTCATTCTATTAACGTAAATCAGCTACAAAAACGATTAAATCTATCAAAGTTGCCTTTAGAAGTTGAGCTGCTTTCAAAAGATATTAACCACATGCTTGAACGTATCGAAAAGGGTTATACGCAGCTCAACCGTTTTTCTGAAGATATCGCACATGAGTTCCGCACACCTTTAAATAATCTGATTGGGCAAACCGAGATTGCTTTAACTGGCGAACGTTCGGTTGAACAATATGAAGATTTGCTGGTGTCTCATTTGGATGATTACCACAGATTAAAACGCATGATTGATAGCATGCTTTTTTTAGCAAGAGCCGATCAGAAAATGGTTCTTGTAAACAAACAAGAAATAAACGTCCAACATGTTATAGATAGGCTAGGCCAGATTTTTGAATATCAGGCCGAGGAACAAGAGTGTCATTTTAGTTTTAACTTAGAAGCCCAAAAGCTATTTGCAGATCCTGAGTTATTTCAAAGAGCCGTTTACAATCTCATTTTAAATGCGCTCGTACATGGTGGTGATAAGCGATCTATTTATATTGCCACTAAGCATAAGATGATTGAGCATACGCAATGGGTGAGCCTGACTGTGGTAACGGGAGGTGTTTCAATTGCTGACCATCAACTTGAGCATCTTTTTGAAAGATTTTACCAATGCCACTCAAGTCGAAGTGATGAGAACCAGACAGGTGGCTTAGGTCTATCGATTGTCGCTTCAATTATGGATCTACATCATGGCCTATATCGGGTTTATAACACGCTCGATGGCGTATGTTTTGAGCTTGATTTTCCAATTGCAGATGCCCCAAATAAATACAATTAAATCCTTATTAATGTTCTTTAATTTTTAAAGTTCACACTTTGTTCACAGCCCTCTGGCGTATGTTTAAACATATAAAATAAATAGAAGAGGGTAGTTATGAAATTATTATTTAAGTCACTTGTCATCAGCAGCAGTCTTGCAGCGGTTAGCTTAACGCTTCC
The DNA here is from genome assembly GCF_027855175.1 of Acinetobacter sp. AOR14_HL. NCBI lineage: Bacteria > Pseudomonadati > Pseudomonadota > Gammaproteobacteria > Moraxellales > Moraxellaceae > Acinetobacter > Acinetobacter sp. AOR14_HL. Next base: position 15,442 of record NZ_JAKTII010000004.1, read on the forward strand.
TTTGAGTACTTACGCAGACACGACCACTAAACCTGTCGCTGTTGAATCTATTGATATTAATAAATACGCAGGTAAGTGGTATGAGATTGCGCATTTACCTATGTTTTTTCAGCGTAATTGTGTAGCCAATACAACTGCTAACTATTCCATTAACGCGGACAAAACCGTTGGTGTTTTAAATAGTTGTACCAACAAAGATGGCAAAATGATTTCATCTGAAGGTGTGGCCTATTCGCAAAATGAGGGCAACAGTAAATTAAAAGTGAGCTTTTTGCCTTCAGGCCTAAGATGGATTCCTTTTACAAAAGGCGATTATTGGGTTTTAAGAGTTGACCAAGATTATCAGGTCGCTTTAGTGGGTGGCCCAAGCCAGAAATATTTATGGATTCTTTCTCGTAGTCCTCAAATTGATGAAGCGACATATCAGTCTTATCTGCAAACCGCAAAAAGCTATGGCTACGATGTTTCTAAACTCGTTAAGACAACACAGTCTAAATAGTGACGTTGCTGGTTATGTAGATTCTTATATTTATCTCTTAATCGTGTGAACTTCACATAAAATTCATTGCGCATTTTCTAAATTAGAACCAAAAGAAATGCTTTAGATCAGGAAGAATCAATGTCTAAATTTTTTCTGCGCTGGATCGATAGCTGGTCAGATTCAGAAAATGCGCAAGTGGGTACTTCTAGCGAATATGCCATTGAAAAGAAAATTCAATGGTTAAGAATAATTCCTTTTATTTTATTGCATATCGCTTGTTTAGCTGTGTTTTGGGTGGGCGTATCTTGGTTTGCAGTTGTCTTCATGCTGGGCTTTTATCTTCTTCGCATGTTTGCAATTACTGCTTTTTTTCACCGCTATCTTTCACATAAAACTTTTCAAACATCACGTATTGTCCAGTTCATTTTTATACTGATCGGAACCATGAGTGCACAGCGTGGACCGTTATGGTGGGCAGCACATCACCGTTATCATCATCACTTTACCGACACCGATCAGGACCCGCATTCAGCGAAAGCAGGTTTTTGGTATTCCCATGTAGGCTGGTTTTTGAATGAGCAGAATTTTGCTATTCGAAAAAAAGTGATTAAAGACTGGTTGAAATATCCTGAGCTGATTTGGCTTGACCGATTTAGTTTGCCTATTGTGATTTTTACAGCTTTGGCAATTTATGGTTTTGGTTCGTGGCTTGCGCAACATTTCCCTGAGTTGGGAACCAATGGTTTACAGCTTTTGGTGTGGGGATTTGTGATTTCTACCGTTCTATTAACGCATGCAACCTTATGTATTAATTCACTCGCGCATCGTTATGGTTCACGAGAGTTTAATACTCCAGATGACAGCCGTAATAACTTTTTACTTTCTTTAATTACCTTAGGTGAGGGATGGCACAACAACCATCACTTTTACGCGGGTAGTGTGCGTCAAGGTTTTTATTGGTGGCAGATTGATATCACCTTTTATGTGCTCAAACTGATGTCTTTATTTGGTTTGGTGTGGGGACTAAAGCCAGTACCAGCGAAGGTTTATCAATATAAAAAGATTAAAGATCTACCGATAGAAAAAATTGAAAATGGGGAAGTGTTATGAAAATTGCCATTGTGGGTTCGGGTATATCAGGACTTTATGCTGCATGGAAATTGTCAGAACAACATCAAGTTACCGTATATGAAAAAAATAACTATTTTGGTGGTCATACTGACACTCACGAGCTAGAGCTAGAAGGCACTAAAGTCGCGGTAGATAGTGGTTTTATTGTGTTTAATGACTACAACTATCCGTTATTTACCGACATGCTTAAAAAATTAGGTGTAGAAACTCAAAGCAGCGACATGAGTTTTTCGGTGAATAATCTGGTCAGTGGGCTTCAATATAACCCCTCAAAAAAATGGTCGCTCTTTGCCCGTCCGCAGAACTTTCTAAACCGTAAATTTCTACAAATGCTCTCAGATTTGCTGCGTTTTTATGATGATAATAAAAATATTGATGTAGCAGATTTTGACCCTAATTTATCGATTGAAGACTATTTAGACCTACACAAATATAGCCATGAGTTCCGTTATGAGCATCTTTATCCGATGTGCGGGGCATTATGGTCGGCTCCGGTTGAGCAGGTAGGGCAAATTCCATATCGATTTGTCGTGAGCTTTTTTCAGCATCACCGCATGCTACAGCTAAAAGAGCGGCCACAATGGCAAACAGTCAAACACGGTTCAGCAAGTTATATACATGCTATTCAACAAAACTGTCCATCCATTGAGTGGAAATTTGCAGAAGTAAAAGGTGTGAGCCGTTCACAAGAAACCGTGTTTATCGAAACGACTGAAGGGCAAGCCGAATATGACTGGGTAATTTTCGCAAGCCATGCGGACGATAGCCTAAGTTTAATTAAAGATGCTTCATCGCTTGAACGAGAAATACTAAGTCAATTTAGCTATCAAGATAATCACATGGTGGTTCACCGTGACACTTCAATTATGCCTAAAAGCCGTTTGCAGTGGGCAAGTTGGCATGTACATGTAACGCCAACATCGCAAGTTCAAAGTAATGAGTCCGACATACATTATGGTTTTACCTACTGGATGAATAATTTGCAGAATTTACCCTGCAATACTCAAGTTTTTTCTACTTTAAATCCGAATATGAAAATTAAAGCCGAAGACATCTTGGTTGAACGCCAATATCGTCATCCTGTATTTGATACAAAAGCGATTCAAACTCAATCTCGTTGGCAAGAAATTAACGGACAAAACAGAACTTCATTTTGTGGAGCGTATTGGGGCTGGGGTTTCCATGAGGATGGTGCCCGCAGTGCAGCACGTGTTGTAGAGCAAATTTTACACTTATAAAAATAGGTAAGGAGCTTTTCAAATGTTATTAAATAAACTTGCTATAGCTCCTACACTTATTCGTCACCGACGCTATAGCCCCAAACAGCATCAATTCACATCGACCTTAAATTACTTATGGTTCGATCCAGATCAATTAAATGAGATTGCAAAAGATTGCTCACTTTGGTCAACCAATCATTGGAATGTCTTAGAACTATCCAAAAATGATTTTTTAAATATGTATCAAGGGTCTATAAAGGAAAAAGTAGAAAAAGCGATACTGCAAAATAACAACTTACATATTAGACCAGACTGGCAAATCAGAGTATTGGCTTTACCTCGTTGTTTGGGTTTTCGGTTTAATTCGGTCGTCTTTTATTTTGTTTTAAATAAAGCCGGAAAACCGCTATTTATTCTTAGTGAAATCACCAATACCCCTTGGAATGAACGAAAAGTGTATATACACGACTGTATGAATCAACACTCTCATGTAGGTGGTTATGAAAGCTTTGATTTTAATTTTGAAAAATCATTTCATGTTTCACCCTTCATGCCCATGCAGTTGACTTACCGCTGGCGATTTAGTTTTTCAGACCAGAAAAATGTCATTCATATGCAGCTCTTTGAAGAACAAAAACAAGTGTTTGATGCAACTATGCGGTTTGAACTTGTGCCCATCACATTTCCTTCACAGCAGTATCGATATGCTCTTATGAACAGCTTGGCGCCTTTTAAAATGCTGTTTTCAATATATTTAGAGGCATTTAAGTTGTGGCGAAAAAAAGTTCCATTTTATCGTCATCCTAAAAAGATCAAGGTAGATAAGACATGATAAAAACATTTCTTTATGGTGAAGATGACTCACTACCGTTATTGCTCAAGAGTCTTCTCAAACTACGTCATGGACAGATCACTTTTCAGGGCGCGTGGAGTGGTACGGTGGGCGAGGTTTCAGACTTACATGCTGTGATTGAAGTTCGCAATCCTTTGCTGATGGATCTCATTTTAAAAAATGGTGTTTTAGGAGCAGCTGAAGGCTATATCCGTGGTGATTGGAGCAGCGAACAACTTGTAGAGTTGGTTCAGATATTGGCACGTAATCGAGATGTATTAGACCAGTTTAACCAGAATGTTATTGCACAGGCGAGCCAGTTTTTTCTGAAGGGTTGGTATAAAAATAGAAAAAATTCTATAAGCGGGAGCCGTAAAAATATTGCTGAGCACTATGACTTAAGTAATGACTTTTTTAAATTATTTTTAGATCCGTCGTTAATGTATTCGAGCGCCGTTTTTGAAAGTGAAAACATGTCACTCGAAGATGCATCTGATTTAAAAAAAGAGCTCATCTGTAAAAAGTTAGATTTAAAACCAATGGATCATTTGGTTGAAATTGGAAGCGGTTGGGGCGGTTTTGCAATTTATGCAGCCCAACATTATGGCTGTAGAGTGACCACCATTACCATTTCACAAGCTCAATACGATGAAGCCGTTACTCGTGTAAGTGAAGCTGGGTTGGCACATCGAATTGATGTGCAATTAAAAGACTACCGCTTGCTCGAAGGAAAGTTCGATAAGTTGGTTTCAATTGAAATGGTTGAGGCCGTAGGTGCGCAGTATTTATCAACATATTTTGATCAGTGCAAAGCGCTGTTAAAACCGAAAGGTTTGGCATTTATTCAAGCCATTACCATTGAAGATTTCCGTTATAAAAAAGCATTAAATACAGTCGATTATATTAAGCGTTATATTTTCCCTGGTAGCTTTATTCCTAGCGTGAGTGTATTGACTCAAACCGCCTCTGAAAGTGGTTTAAGGCTAAAGCATTTAAATGACATCGGTTTAAGTTATGCAAAAACAATTCATCACTGGCGAGCACGGTTTTTAATCGCACGAGAGGAAGTATTGGCTCTGGGGTTCGATGAAAACTTCATTCGCATGTGGGATTTCTATTTATGTTATTGCGAGGGTGGTTTTAAAGAAGGCGTGATAAGCAATGTTCACTTGTTGTTTGAAAGTACCAGTTACTAACTCAAACACATCAAGCAAGGAGACTGCTCATGTTTTGGAATTTACTGATTCTAGATTTAATGATCATGTTGCTGAGCTGGCTACTTGCCACAGCAAATGGTCGAGCTGGAATTGTAGATGCCGCATGGAGTTTCTGTCTGGCAGTAAACATTATTGTGTCTTCTTTACTCATTTCAGTTGCTCCAGTTGAAGTGCGACTTTTTGTCGGTATTTTTAGCGGCTTATGGTTTTTAAGATTATTTTGGCACCTGTTAAGACGTTATCAATCTGAACACAAAGAAGATGGTCGTTACGCGAACATGCGTAAGTCGATGGGTAAGTTCCAGCACTTTGGCTTTTTATTATTTTTTATTTTTCAAACGCTTTTGGTGCTTTTGTTCTTTTTTCCGATGTGGACGCTACTCAATGTAGAAGCAATTGAATGGAGTGGTGGATATAAAATCGCTTTAGTGATTGCTGCTGCCATCATGGTGATTGCCTTTATTGGAGAGCAGCTCGCTGATCAGCAGTTATACCGATTTAAATTAAATCCGGAACATCATGGCAAAACGATGGATCAGGGTTTATGGCGTTATTCACGTCACCCAAATTATTTTTTTGAATGGTTACACTGGTTTGCCTATCCAATCATTGGTTTAGCTGCGGGCCAATATTTATTGTGGATTTATCCGTTACTGATGTGGCTATTTTTATACTACGTCACGGGTATTCCATTTAGTGAAAAACAAGCAATTAAAAGCCGCGGCCAAAATTATCTTGATTATCAACAAAAAACATCAATGTTTATTCCGCGAAAACCCAAAAAATAGGTGCGCATATGGATTTTATTGTTCATCAGTCTTTAAAAATTGTTGAAAGTGGTGTGATTCCAGATCATGCAATTCGGGCAGCAATCCGTGCTTTAAGCAAAAAGCGTTTAATTCAAGAAGGCCGTTATGACCCTGAACAAGGGGCACAGCGCTATATGGATGTGCTTAATATGCTGAAACAGAGCGAAATCGCCGTTGAAACAGACAAAGCAAATGAGCAGCACTATGAATTGCCGACTGAGTTTTTTCAGGCAGTGCTTGGAAAAAGACTCAAATACAGTGCTTGCTATTTTCCTACTAAAACAACAACTTTAGATCAGGCAGAGGAGCTGGCACTTCAGCTTTACTGTGAAAGAGCACAACTTAAAAACGGCCAACATATTCTAGAGCTAGGCTGTGGATGGGGTTCTCTAACATTATGGATGGCAGAAAACTATCCGCGCTCACAGATTACTGCTGTTTCAAACTCTGCAACCCAGAAAAAGCATATTCTTGGACAAGCAAAGTTGAAGGGTTTGAACAATATTGAAGTGCTCACATGTGATGTGAATGTGCTGGAATTAGACCAAGATCAATTTGATCGGGTTGTATCGGTTGAAATGTTTGAACACGTTCGTAACTATCAACGTCTTTTTGAGAAAATTCAGGGATGGTTGAAGGCAGATGGGCTACTTTGGTGTCATATTTTTTGCCATCGCTTTTTACATTATCCTTTTGAAGTAAAATCAGATTATGATTGGATGTCCAAGTATTTCTTTACTGGCGGTTTAATGCCTGCGACGTCAACTTTTTTGCATTTTCAAGAGCATTTAGAGTTGGCTCAACAGTGGCAGTGGTCGGGTGAGCACTATATGAGAACCGCAAATGCTTGGCTTGATAATATGGATAATCAAGAAGTTGAATTGAAGCCTCTGTTTAAAAAAATCTATGGAAAAGATGCCAATATTTGGTGGCAACGCTGGCGTATTTTCTTCATGGCTTGTGCTGAGCTGTTTGGTTTTGAGCAAGGACAAGAATGGGTCATTGGTCACTTTTTATTTAGAAAGAGATCATTGTAATTTCTACAGCCTATCCTGGCGATAAAGATATGATAAGAATTCGACATGATGGCAAATCTAGTCATCCATTAGCCAAAATGTTCAATCGATATTATTGGTTGCAGATTGGTCTGATTGCATTATCGATCGTGGTCGGGTTGGCTTGTAGTGCATGGGTCATTAAAGGCTCTTTACTTAAAACCGCTTTAGAGCAGGAAATGGAGCATTACTGGTTACGCATAGAACGTGACCCAAATGCAGATTTACCGGATACGAAAAATTTATATGGATATCGTTGGAATACAGAGATTGCACCTCAACCATTTCGGGGTATGCGTTTAGAAAGTGGGGTGCACCGAGTATTCGTTGATGGTAAAGAGCGAATGACAGTTTATGGTGAGCATAATGGTCAACATGTTCTGTTGGTATTTGGCGAGAGCAATGTCAATAAGCTGATCTGGCTATTTGGACTGGCTCCGCTCATGTTTAGTTTGTCTGTGCTATATAGCTTCTTATGGTGGTCAAATCGAAAAGCCAGACGCTATTTTTCCCCAATTACACGTTTGGCAAATGCTTTAGAAAATATCGATTGGGCACATCAAGACACTCAAGCATCTCCTTTTAGAGATATTAATACCAATGGCAACATGGAAGCAGAATATCTCAAGCAAGCCTTGGAAAAATATCATCAAGTTTTAAGTGATTTTATTCGACGCGAAAGGGAATTTACGGGAGATGTGAGCCATGAGTTGCGTACTCCGCTAACCATTTTGAAAGGTAATGTGCAGCTTTGTCAGGCGAGATATGGAGATGATAAAGCCTTAGTTCGTCTTCATAATACGATTGAAGATATGCAGTTATTAGTTGATACCTTACTGGCGATTGCACGTAATACAGTAAAAAGCTTACCGTCTGAGAAGAATTTTTTATCTAGAATTGTGAAGGATTTAGTCGAAAGTTTACAAGCAGTGAGTGAGAGTAAGGGAATACATATTCATATTCAACCCGACCTTTCTGAACAGCCGCGCTGGTTATATCCTTCTATGACTAAAATGGTTTTAAGCAATATTTTACGTAATGCATTGAACTATTCTCAAGGCTCACAAATCGACATTATTCAACAAAAAAACAGCCTAATTATTGCTGATAATGGAATTGGAATTTCTCTACCTAATGATGTGAAAGTACAAGAGCTCAGTGACTCCCAACTTTCTTTAAAAGTTAAAGGCCACGGAATTGGTTTGCAATTGGTGCAAAAGCTTTGCAAACAACTAGGATGGCGAGTGGAGTTGTTTGATCGGCAGTACTATTTAGCTACTCATCCTGAGTTGGACTTAGAACAGGCAACAGGTTTAATTGTTGTGGTCTATTTGAGTTAACTTGCAGAACTTTCTAAAGCAATTTTTAAACCGACGCCTGCCACTGTATGTAATAGCTTAGGGTCAAAAGGTTTATCAACCATTTTTCTTAAATTATAGATATGACTACGTAACGCATCACTTTCAGGTTCTTCATCGCCCCATAACTCCATCATCAGTTCTTGTTTGGTCACCACTTTTGGAGACTGACGCATCAAAATTTTTAATAATTTAAATTGAATAGGCGGCAATTCGATATTATTTCCAGCACGAATAACTGTTTGGGTTGCGCTATCAAGAATTAAGTCATGAATTTGAATTTTATGGTGAGTGACTTCGCCAGCTGCTCTTTTAATTAATGCACGAATCCGCATGACTAATTCATTAAAATCAAAGGGTTTTACTAAATAATCATCTGTTCCAGCGGTAAAACCTTTAAGCTTGTCATCTAAAGTATCTCTTGCTGTCAGCATAAGGACAGGAATATCAACACCTTGTTGGGTGCGCAGCCAGTTGCATAGATCATAACCTGAGCCGTCGGGTAAGTTTATATCGAGCAGCAAAAGATGATAATGCTGCGATTTTAGAAAAGTCCGTGCAGCATCTAAATTACGCGCATGATCGATGACATAACCATGCACTTCAAGAAATTCGCAGACGGTTGCTGCAAGTTCAAAATGGTCCTCAACCATGAGGATAAAATGATTACCCATAAGATTTTATTAAGCCATTAATTTAATAATTGTTGTTTTAATTTAGCATTAAATGGTTCACTACCAAACCAGATTTTAAAATATTGATTTGCATTCGGATCGTTTAAAGAACCGAGTAGCTTCTGGTTTAATTTTAGTTCTAGTTTTTGATTTTCATGTTGGTAATACAAACTATATAAATCTCCATTTTTGATGGGTCTATAAAGTTCATTAATATGATTAAGCGGAGATTTTGCATCAAATCCACTAATATTCTTTTTCAAATAATGGGTTGCTGCACGTTTAAAAGCCCACTCGGGAATATCGCGGTTATAGCTAAAGTCCATTTTGATGCTTTGACTCTGCCAATTTTTTAAGCAATCTTCAGCAAAGTAACTGACATTTCCCACTTTCTTACTCGTTACCATCAAAGGTGCTGAACTACATTTTTTCAGTTCAGCCGCGTTAGCTTGAGATACGATCAAGATTCCCAGAAATATTAAGACTCGACTTTTTTGAACGGTAATATCCATTTATAGACTCCTCCAAAGATTGGTAAAGAACGGTAGAGACCATTCGCCGGATCCCAATAATCTTGCTGGAAAATAATTTTTTGCTGATCATTAATCTTAATTTGACTCATTCCATAAGAAGCCATGGTTTTTGAACGACCTAACATTTTAAAGTCATAGGTCATGTACCAATGGATATAGGCGGTATCTTGGTGATGAGTTGCACTAATCAGTTTTACTGTGACATTACTTACTCGAGCATTCATGCCTTCAAAATGTTTAATGAGATCTTTTTTTTGAGAGAACTGCGAGAGTGTGTCGTTAATATAAAGCTGATCGGCGTAGAGATTGCCAGCATTGCTTATAAAGGAAGGGGTACCCAGCGTATTAAAGGCAGCAACAAAACGATTGCCGATATCTAACGCCTGTTGGTCATTTAATTCTATTCCAGTAATTTTTTGTTCAGCTTTGCCATAGTCACTTGAGTAGCTAGGCACACTTTTACACGCTGTTAAACCTACCAAGGTAATCAGCCCTAGGGCTGTGGTTATAATTTTCATGTCTATATCCGAGCCAACTTTATAAGATTAAATTAAAGAGTTGGTCGTGAAGTTTGCGTGAATTCTTATGTTTTATGATTTGTGTTAAAAGACAGTTTTTTCTTTTTGAAAGGCCCTTTATTAGATCTATTTAAGTTAGAAGTTTCTCTGGGCTCCACAAATTTTAGTATTAAGAAAGCAATTTTATTCTAGCTGCACTTTACTCATAAGAGATATAGATTACATTTGAATAAATAGGAAGTTTAAATAATGAAAACAATCGGCTTATTAGGCGGAATGAGTTGGGAATCCACAGCGCTTTATTATCAACAAATTAATAAAATGGTTCACGGTAAATTAGGAAAATTGCATTCTGCTAAAGTAATTATTAATAGTGTTGATTTTGAAGAAATCGCAGCGTTGCAAGCGAAAGGGTTATGGCAAGAAGCTGGTGCATATTTAGCCGAGCAAGCGCTAAATTTAGAAAAAGCAGGGGCAGATTGTATTTTGGTGTGTACTAACACCATGCATAAAATTGCACCGCAGATTGAAGATGCTATTACGGTCCCTTTTATACACATTGCCGATGCGACAGCAAAAGAAATTGTGAGTCAAGACATTCGTAAAGTCGCCCTGTTGGGAACAGCTTTTACAATGGAGCAAGATTTTTATAAAGCTCGATTGCAGGATTATGGAATTGATATCATTATTCCAAATGAAGAAGATCGAAAGATAGTTCATAGCATCATTTATGAAGAACTTTGTTTAGGTGTAATCAACCCAGATTCTCAGCAAAAGTACATAGCTATTGTAGAGAGACTCATAGCTGAAGGTGCAGAAGGAATTATCTTGGGTTGTACCGAAATTTGTATGTTGATTGGTGAGCTTAAATTCTCGGTTCCTTTATTTGATACGACGACCATTCATGCAAAAGAGGCGGTGAGTTTTAGCTTAAACGAAAATACAAACTCTAAAAGCGCTAATCTACGCATGACTGCTGCGAATATTCTTTAGCAATATTTCGAATATCCTTTGTCATTAATCGTTAAGCCTGTGTCGTCAAATGTAAAGTGACCCATATCCTTCTTATTGTAGTTTTAGTTATTGCTTTTATAGGCACTTAATAAAAAACCAAAATATGGGATAGGACATGACGTTGACGAAAGCTATACGTTTCTATGGAACAGGAACGCCAGAAGTAATGCGCTATGAAGATGTAGAAGTAGGAGATCCAAAAGCAGGGGAAGTACGCCTACGTCATGTGGCAGTCGGCCTAAATTATGCCGATACATATTTTCGTAATGGAACCTATCAAATTCCAATGCCTAATGGCATGGGCGTCGAAGCTTCAGGTGTCGTCGAAGCTTTAGGCGAAGGAGTAACTCAGCTCAAAGTAGGTGATCGCGTCACTTATACAGGTTTTTTAAATACGTTAGGTGCATATAGTACCCACCGTCTAATTCCAGCCAATGCTTTAATTAAATTACCCGAAGAAATTTCTTGTGAAACAGCGGCAGCCATGACTATGCGAGGGCTGACCGCTGCTTATCTGATGCGCCGCATTTATGATTTTAAAGCTGGCGATTCAATTTTATTACATGCAGCCGCAGGTGGTGTTGGCCTGATTGTTTCTCAGTGGGCCAAATTACTTGGCTTGACTGTTATCGGTACCACATCTTCAGAAGAAAAAGCTGCCGTAGCAAGAGCTCATGGTTGTGATCATGTCATTAACTACAGCCATGAAAATGTTGCCGAACGTGTACGTGAGTTAACAGGTGGCGTTGGTGTAAATGTCGTTTTCGATAGTGTCGGCCAAGCTACTTTCATGAGCTCATTAGACTCCCTCAAACGCCGTGGTTTGCTGGTCTGCGTAGGAACTGCATCGGGTCCAATTCCTGCTTTTGATCCGGTATTACTCGCCGTGAAAGGATCATTGTTTGTCACACGTCCAGCTTTGGCCGATTACATTGCAGATCCTGCTGAGAAAAAAGAACTGGCCAATGAATTATTTGATCATGTTCGGCATGGACGAATCAAAATTGAAATTAATCAGCGCTATGAGCTAAAGGATGCCGTGCAAGCTCATCGTGATTTAGAAGCACGCAAAACAATAGGTTCATCAATTTTTGTAATTTGAAGGGATTTCTTATGCAAATTGAACAGTTAACTTGCAATATAGGTGCAGAGTTAAGTGGTGTAAAACTCGCTGATGCGATTTATGATGATGGTTTATTTTCTGAAATTCATACCCAACTACTTAAACATCGTGTTTTGTTCTTGCGAGATCAGCATTTAACCCGTCAGGATCATGTCGCATTTGCAGAAAAATTTGGACAGTTAGAAGACCATCCAGCTGTAGGTAGTCATCCTGACCATCCGGGTTTAGTACAGATTTATAAACACCCAGAAAGTCCAATCGATCGTTATGAAAATGCTTGGCACAGTGATGCAAGCTGGCGCAAGGTTCCACCAATGGGGTGTGTACTACATTGTGTCGAATGCCCACCTGTAGGTGGCGATACGATGTGGACCAATATGGTCATGGCCTATGAATCTTTACCTGAAGATATTAAGGATAAGATTGCAGACTTACGTGCTTACCACAGCATAGAAGCGAGTTTTGGTGCTGCGATGCCGCTTGAAAAACGTTTAGACTTAAAAACAAAGTTTCCCGATGCCGAGCACCCAGTGGTGCGTACTCATCCTGAAACGGGCGAGAAAATTTTATACGTCAATGCATTTACCACCCATTTCAGTAATTATCACACCAAAGAACGCGTCAGATTCGGACAAGATGCTAATCCTGGCTCAGCCGAACTTTTACGTTATTTAATCTCTCAAGCCTATATTCCAGAGTTTCAAGTGCGCTGGCGTTGGAAGCCTAACAGCATTGCAATCTGGGATAACCGCAGTACGCAACACTATGCCGTGATGGACTATCCACCTTGCCACCGAAAAATGGAGCGGGCCGGCATTATTGGTGACGCAACCTATTAAATCTACAGATTAAAAAATTCTATCTGTTTAAAAATTCATAAAATATATAAGGAGATGCACATGCAATTCTTTGACGATTCTTTGCACCCAGAAAATATGGAAAAAGTAGTCATTACCGTTGCACCGTATGGACCGGAATGGATGCCTGAAGACTTTCCCGAAGATATTCCTGTGACCATGGATGAGCAAATAGAAAAAGCGGTCGAGTGTTATGAAGCGGGTGCTACGGTGCTGCATTTACATGTCCGTGAGCTTGATGGCAAAGGCTCTAAACGCCTGTCAAAGTTTAATGAACTCATCGCAGGTGTTCGTGAAGCTGTGCCTGACATGATTATTCAGGTAGGTGGTTCGATTTCATTTGCACCAGAGAGTGAAGGTGAGGCAGCTCTATGGCTAAGTGACGACACCCGACATATGTTGGCTGAACTCACCCCAAAACCTGATCAGGTCACGGTGGCAATTAACACCACTCAAATGAATATTATGGAATTGCTCTATCCTGAATATTTAGAAGGAACTTCATTGGCACATCCAGCGACTCAGGCAGCATATGCGGAGATGACCGTGCCAGCAGGGCCTGCATGGGTGGCCGAACATATTAAGCGCTTATGTAAAAACAATATTCAACCGCACTTTCAATTAACAGGAATGCACGGACTTGAAACTCTAGAACGTATGGTGCGTAAAGGGTTGTATATGGGGCCGTTAAACTTAACTTGGATTGGAATTGGTGGTGGTTTTGATGGTCCAAACCCATTTAATTTCTTTAATTTTATTCATCGCGTACCTGATGGATGTACTTTGACATCAGAATCTCTGCTCAAAAATGTGTTGCCTTTTAATACGATGTCGATGGCAATGGGTTTACATGCTCGTGTAGGTAACGAAGACACGATCATTGATCATCACGGGCGCCGTTTTTCATCTGTAGAGCAAATTAAGCAAACTGTTCGAATTGCCCATGAACTAGGACGTGAAATTGCCTCAGGAAAAGAAGCTCGTGAAATTTATCGTATTGGGGTGCAATACAACAGTATTGAAGAAACCCTAATCGCAAATGGTATGGCACCGAACCGTAAAGCAGGGCAAAAAGGCGTTCCTCAGTGTAACTAATGTGACAAGGTCTAATGGAATTTAGACCTCAATTGTAGTGCAGCTTATTTGCTTTGATTTTAAAGACGCAATGCTGCACTAGCTAAATAGAAATTATAAAAAATACAAGGAGGTCTTATGAATGCGCATCAGTATTCAGATCAGATGAGCGATGTTGATACGTCAATCAGTATACCTCGTCGTTATGCATGGCTTGTTTTTGCTTTGACATTTGGCTTGCTCATTTCCGATTATATGTCACGGCAAGTATTAAACGCTGTCTTTCCATTGCTCAAAACTGAATGGTTACTCAGTGATAGTCAACTAGGTTTGCTCAGTGGCATTGTCGCCTTAATGGTAGGTTTATTGACTCTGCCGTTATCTTTATTAGCAGACCGTTTTGGACGAGTTAAAAGCTTAGCCATTATGGCGGCATTATGGAGCTTGGCGACTTTAGGATGTGCACTGGCTGAAAACTATGAGCAAATGTTTATTGCTCGTTTTATGGTTGGTGTGGGTGAGGCGGCCTATGGCAGTGTTGGTATCGCAGTGGTTGTTGCTGTTTTCCCTAGAGAAATGCGTGCAACACTCGCAAGTGCTTTTATGGCTGGCGGTGTATTCGGTTCATTTTTGGGTATGGCTCTAGGTGGTGTTCTGGCACAGCACTTTGGCTGGCGTTGGGCTTTTGGTGCCATTGCTTTATTTGGCCTCATTTTAGCTTTTCTATATCCGGTTTTAGTCAAAGAAAAAAGAATAGCTTCTTCACCTCAAAATAAAAATCGTAGCAAAACCAAGCACATTCAAAGTCCTTTAAAAACTTTATATTCAAGTCGTTCAGTCATTGCCACTTACATCGGTAGTGGGTTGCAACTATTCGTTGGTGGCACGGTGATTGTCTGGATGCCGAGTTATCTCAATCGCTATTACGGCATGAGTACCGACAAGGCCGGTATAATGGCAGCAGTTATTGTGCTGTGTAGCGCTGTAGGCACAATTCTATGCGGCATGTTATGTGATTATTTGGGCCGGAACTGTCCTGATCGTAAGGTCAGTTTAGCCATTACATACTGCTTGGTTAGTTGTGTGCTTTTATTAATTGCTTTTGCTGTGCCCGCGGGGCGTACTCAATTACTTCTCATCTGCCTCGGAATGTTTATTGCCTTAGGAACCAATGGTCCATCCAGTGCAATGGTAGCCAATCTTACACATAACTCAGTTCATGGTTCTGCTTTTGCAACGCTCACCTTGGCTAATAATTTTCTTGGTTTGGCTCTTGGTCCTTTAGTCGTTGGCAAAGTATCTGATGTGATTGGATTACATAGCGCATTTCAATTGATGCCATTGGTCAGTATTGCAGCCACAGCCGTATTTTTTTATGCCAAACGCCATTACCACAAAGATATTGCACGCTTTGAGCAGCAAGGAATGACTGAGTTTAAAAATCATTCAGATAACCAAATACAAAAATGCGGGATGAATAACAAATGATGATTCGGCAATTACACATTGATGTATTTTTTGACTTTATTTGTCCTTGGTGTTTGATCGGAAAACGTCAGTTACTGATCGCTATAAATAGATTTTATCAGCTTCACCCTAGCGTCAAAGTTATCGTGCACTGGCGAGGTGTTCAGCTCATACCTGACTTGGCAGCTGAAGGGGTACCTTTTCAAATGTTTTATTTGAAAAGGTTAGGCAGCTTGACAGCAGTTCGCATGAGACAAGAACAAGTCAATAAAGCCGCTAATAAAGTTGGCCTCAAAATCGATTTTGAACAAATTAAACGGATGCCAAACACGGCTAAGGCTCATCGCTTATTTGATAAAGCTTTAAAGATAGGCACTCCTGAACAGTGCAATATGTTGTTAGAACAGCTCTTTGCTGCATATTTTTATGATGGCTTAGACATCGGAAATACCACCACTTTATACAAAATCGCGAAACGTTGTGGCTTCCCACCTGAGCTAATCAAAAATTTACTTATTCAAGATCATCAAGATTTTATCTCTGCAAGTACAGGAGGCAATGGTGTGCCTTACTTTATTTTTGATCGGGCTGCTGCATTAATTGGAGCGCAATCAGCAGATGCACTTTATCAAGCGATGCATGAGGCACTTGTTGTTCAGGGAGAATTAATGTGACTACTCGATTTGAAGTACCTCTAGACAAAATACCGAATTCAGGCGAACGGGCTTTTTTAAAAGTCGGAGATAAAACTCTCGCGCTATTTAACGTTGCGACTCAATTTTATGCAATTGATGACAGTTGTCCTCATCAGGGCGCATCGCTATTTAGCGGACGTTTAGAAGGACGGGTGATTCAGTGTTGTGCCCATGGTCTACGCTTTAATTTAACAAATGGCTGTTTAGTTAATTCTTCTCAGCTCAAAGTTGCAACCTATCCCGTAGAAGTGATCGAGGACAAGGTATTTATTGTGATGGGCTGTGGGGAAAATCATGGCTAGTTTAGTTTTGAAAAATTTTACCCAGCGCACACGAGAATTAGCACCAGGTTTTGTGGTCAGTTCGGTCGTTGCTGCGGCTGCCTGTTTTTTATCTGAGCACTATGGTGCCCCAGTCATGTTATTTGCCTTACTGCTAGGTATGAGTCTAAATTTTTTAGCAGCCGAAAGTAAATGTAAGGCAGGTATTGAATTCACCGCACGTACTGTGCTTCGAATGGGTATTGCCTTACTAGGCATGCGTATAACTTTAGGACAAATCACTGCATTAGGGTGGCAGCCTGTAGCCTTAGTCATAACTCTGGTTATTGTAACAATCGCTGTCTCTGTCATTGCAGCTAAAATTTTAGGTTTCCAAAGACTATTTGGTATGTTGACCGGTGGATCAACCGCAATTTGTGGTGCTTCAGCTGCGCTAGCATTGTCAGCTGCTTTTCCTAATCATCCACAAAAAGAAAAAGCGACCTTGTTTACAGTCATTGGGGTCTCTGCACTTTCAACACTAGCAATGATTGTCTATCCAATGATTGCGAAGTGGTTAGAGCTATCACCACAAGCTGCTGGTGTCTTTCTCGGAGCTACCATTCATGATGTAGCGCAAGTGGTGGGAGCAGGTTATAGCATGTCTACCGAAACAGGTGATACTGCGACTGTAGTTAAACTGATGCGTGTAGCAATGCTGCTTCCAGTGATAGTTTGTGCTGCCATGATTACCCGCATGCAAGGTGCAGATATAATGGGGGAGCGTCCACCATTACTGCCATGGTTTGCCGTTGGCTTTTTAATACTCGCTTGTATTAACAGTACAGGATGGGTGCCAGTGATGGTTCAAAATGGCATAAACGATTTATCACGCTGGTTTTTAGTCATCGCAATTAGTGCTTTGGGTATGAAAACTCAGTTGAAAGAATTGGCATCTGTCGGGATTAAACCAATTCTTCTCATGGTCGGCGAAAGCATATTTTTAGTGGTATTAGTCTTAGCATTAATGCACTTTTGGTTTTAACTTAATTTTAAATCTTTAGAGGAGGTTTTGGGTTATTCACAAAACTTCCTCTTTGTTCTAAATACACCCGTGCTTAATTCAGTAGCGATTTGTTATGGCTACGCCACATATTCGGTGACATCCCAAATTGACTAATGAACCAACGCGTAAAAGAACTCGGCATTGAGTAACCTAAAATATCAGATACTTGAGCGAGTGAATAATTTAGATTTTTTAAATAGCGAAATACGAGGTCTTTACGTACTTCATTGATTAAATCACTAAAACTCGTTTGTGCTTCTTCTAAGCGACGTTGTAAAGTCCGAACGTGAATACCATGTGTTTGGGCCACTTGATCAATCGTAGCGCGGCCCATTGGTAAAAGAAGATAAATACTTTTACGAATATCAAAAATCATGGTCGATTCATTACTATTCTGTAAAATATCTAAATAACGCTGCGCATGGTTGGCCATAGCCAGATTTGCTTGAGGATTTGTTGTATCAAGTTCGGCCGCTGTACAAACAATGCCATTAAAGTCACTGCCAAACTCTAGCGCACAGCCAAAAATCCGCCGATGCAAAGTTAAATCGCTTGGTGGATTATGGGTGAAGTGAACACTTAATGGTCGCCATTTTTGCATCAGTAACGCTGCACAAAAACGATGGGTAATTCCTAAAGCAAGTTCAGTGGCTTGGCGACTATATCCGCAAGTTGTGGTCACAACTTCTTCTCGAATAACCACCGTATCATCAATTTCCTCAATATATATTTCAAGTGAGTTATTGAGTAAGTTTCTATAACGAACAATCGTTTGTAAGGCATCTCGTAAAGTATGCTGATAGTTTAACAAAAGGCTAATTTCACCAAAATCTGCAATTTCGCGTTGCTCTGCCATATGTAAACCGAAAACATCACAGCTACTCATTTGGGCTGAGTCTTCAAGCAAGGTAATTGCCTTATCTACAGGAATGCGTTGTTTAAGATCATTCAATTGAGTTTGGCTAAGCCCAACACGTGATAATAAATGGTAGGGGTTTAGATCTAATTGTTGAGCAACTGCCAAATAATTTTTTAAAGAGGCCGTATGCGCAAGAGGTACCATTTTATTATCTCCTTGTTCTTAATCAGCCATATTCCTTACAGCCTATATCTAGTTATAACCAAAATGTACACATTACAAAAGCTTTTATTTAAGAGCTTAATTGTTAAGTACGCTTAATTTGAAACTTCTTGTTTTGACTTAGTTGTAATTACAAAAATTATTTTAATGAATTTACTAAATTTTAAAAAGATGTGTCGTCAAATGAAAAGTCCGTGACGCCTTATGTACACCATTAATTGAAATGAGCCTTTATTGTGAATGGAGTTTTATAAAAATTCTTGTGCATCCTAGATGGCAAAGTTCACAGGCGTCAAAATGGAAAAAATACAAACCAGAGCAACAATTTTAATTATTCCGGGGTTGCGCGACCACGTTCCCGAGCATTGGCAAACTATTTTAGAGACAAGGCTAGCGAAGGTTCGCTCTGTACCACCTGTACAAACCAATAAACTCAATTGTGAAAATAGAGTTGCTGCTATACAAAAACAACTCGAACAAATAAACGGGCCTGTCATTTTAGTTGCCCACAGCGCGGGTGTGCTGATGACTATACACTGGGCTGCCAAACATCAACGACCAATTCAAGGTGCTCTACTTGTTGCTCCACCTGACTTAAACGAAAGTTGGCCTGAAAATTATCCTAGTCCAACTGTACTTCATCAAGAAGGATGGAGTCCTTTACCAGATCAAACACTACCTTTCCCTAGCATTTTGGTTGCAAGCACCAATGACCATTTAGCTCGCTATGAAGCTGTAAGTGAAATGGCAGAAAAATGGGGTAGCCAACTCGTTAATTTAGGTGAAGTGGGACATTTAAACCCTGCATCAGGTTTTGGTTATTGGCTTTTAGCTGAGCAATTTATTCAACAGTTAGATCAGGTGGAACAACCTGCGTAGTACGAAAAAACATCTGCTTATATAAACCATTTAAAAGCCAATGGATGGCTTTGAGTAATAAGCAATAAATAAGAAAAATCATATTTATAGGGAGATAATATGATGAGTCATTACGTATATTTAAATCAAACAAACCAACATATTTTATATATTCAAAAAATAGGCATTTCATTAAGTCTGATTTTATTTATGTCTAAAGCGAATGCAGCTAGTTTTGATATTGATAAAGACTGGAAGTTCGATACAAAAACGACATTAAGCTTAGGTGCCAGTTGGAGTACACAAGATCCTTCCGTTTCATTACTTTATCGGCCTGATGCAAACAAAATTGGTAAACAAGGCTCAAGCATTGATGTGAATGGTGATGATGGGCGCATGAATTTTAGTAAATATGATGCCATTTCACAGATCATTAGAGGCATAACAGAAGTTAAGCTAAATGGAAAACAGCAGGGTGCGGTCATCAGTACTAAATACTGGTATGACCATGCCTATGAGACAGGACAAGGAGACTTTAAACCCTTTAATGATTCAGCGTGGCCAAGGCTCGCAAAGTTCAAAGGAATTGATTTATGGAATGCTTATATATGGAAAGATTTTGAACTTAACGATGGACGAACTATAAACTTAAAATTAGGCAAACAGACTTTAAATTGGGGGAAATCTCAGTTTTTTCAAAACGGTTTAAACTCGGTGAGTGCATTTGATTTTGCTGCAATCAACCGACCGGGTGGTGATGCAAAAGAAAGAATCATTCCAACCGAAATGTTTTCATTCGACACAAGCATTAATAAAAATTTGAAAATAGAAGGGTTCTATCAATTTAAATTTAGGCCTTCAGTTGTTGATGGCAGCGGGACTTTCTTTGAGATTTCAGACTTTGTTCCCGAAAACGCGGGACCAGTTCTGATTGCTGGAGGGGGTAATAAGTTATCTGATACGGCAGTGCATTTAGGTAGTTATATTCCACGTGCAGAAAGCAGAAAAGCAAAAGATAACGGTCAATATGGTATTGCTTTAAAACAGACATTACCAAGTTTAAATAATGCTGAGTTAGGTATTTACTATGCGAACTACCATAGTCGCAATGCAAACTTTGATGGAACCGCTGTAACAGCAGCAGGACCCGAACATTTTAATACCGCGAGTTATTTTTCTATCTATCCTGAAAATATCAAAATGTTTGGATTAAGTCTGACTGGTAAAGTTGGCACAACAACAGTTTTTAGTGAATTAACACACAAGCCTAATCAACCTTTACAACTAAATGGCACAGACATTGTCTATGCTCAAGTGTTGTCAGAAGGTACACCATTTACACCGCCGGGGGAAACTGTTGAATTAGGTCAATATATTCAAGGTTATGTACGCTTACCTGTAACACAATTTTCGGTCGGAGCAACTGACAGCATATTTAATATTTGGGACGCAAATTCGATGACATGGTCTACAGAGTTTGCCTTAAATCATATTGCAGATATTGGTAATCATAGAATAGGTCGGACAGGAGCATTTGGCCGTAGTGAGCTTTCAACAGGTGTTTATAATCCTGAAACAGGAACATTTAAATGTACGCCGTATGGTACAGCTCATCTTACAAATGCAGAAATTGACAACTTAAATGAACGTTTTTGTAATAAAAATGGATTTTTTAATGAATGGTCATTTGGGTACCGATTACGTGGCGCATTAACTTATCAAGATATTTTACCCTCTACAGTGATTACGCCAAGTCTTAGTTTTAGACATGATGTTTATGGATATAGCCAAAACTTTCAAGAAGGGCAAATGAGTGTAAGTGCAGCTTTATCTATGACTTATCAGCAAAAATATACAACAGAGATTGCCTATAATAACTTTTTTGGTTCTAATGAGTTTAGTACTATAGATGATCGAGATTTTATATCTTTAACATTTAAAGCTAATTTTTAGTTCAATTATTTTCTTAAAAAAATTATAGAAAGACCCGTTATAAATGAAATTTTAGAATGGAGGATAACTTTTGAAATTTAGATCAAAAATTGATTGGTGGCTTTTATTAATATTTATTGTTACTACTGCCATCATCGTTATGAAAATTTATGAAGCAAATCATAATTATTCTTTAGCTTCAAATTTTCCGCATCTCATTATTTATAGTTTAATTATTTTTGTCATTTGGCTTCCAATTTTTAACACTTATTACTTAGTAGAAAACGACACATTAATTATTACGAGCTTGGTATTCCGATGGAAAATTAATATTAATGATATTACCCAAATAGAGCCTACTCATAATCCACTTTCATCTCCAGCGCTCTCATTAGATCGACTCAAAATTTATTATATGAAAAGTGGAAAAATTACTTCAGTGATGATTTCACCAAAAGATAAAGAACGTTTTTTTCAAGCCATAAACAAAAGACTCCATTAAAGTTGCTTGTTTAATTGCAAACATAAATTACGCTATTTCCATGACGACAAAAAATAAATGGAGATAACCCATGACGACACGTTTTTTACTGCCAATTTTCGGCACTACGGTTTTAATTACATTAGCTGGATGCGCTTCATCCTCTCAATATCCAATTACCGACAGTTATGGGCCAGATCCAAAACTTCCTGAGCCTAAATCAAGCCTATTACCGACCGTTAATATAGCTCCAGCAGAAGGCTGGCCGAGTGGGGTAATGCCAAAACCAGCGGAAGGTTTAAAGGTCAAAGCATTTGCCAAAGGACTTGAACACCCACGCTGGCTTTATGTATTACCAAATGGTGATGTATTGGTTGCTGAAACAGATGCCCCGCCTAAACCAGAAGACGGCAAAGGGATTAAGGGTAAAATTATGACTTTTGTGATGAGACGTGCAGGATCATCTCATCCGAGTGCCAACCGTATTAGTTTGCTTCGAGACACTAATGGAGACGGAATTGCTGATCAAAAAACGGTATTTCTTCAAAACTTAAATTCTCCATTTGGTATGGCACTAGTAGGTAATAATTTATATATCGCCAATACGGATGCACTTGTGCGTTTTCCTTATCAAGAGGGCGAAACTCAAATTACAGCCAGTGGAACCAAAGTATTGGACTTACCGGGCGGTCCTTTAAATCACCACTGGACCAAAAATGTGATCGCTAACCCAGCAGGGAGTAAGCTGTACATTACTGTTGGTTCTAACAGTAATGTTGCTGAAAATGGTATGGATAAAGAAAAAGGTCGTGCACAAATTATGGAGTTTGATATTGCAAGTGGTCAGTCACGTCCATTTGCAACGGGACTACGTAATCCGAATGGTATGGCTTGGCAACCTCAAAGCGGCAAACTTTGGACGGTTGTTAATGAGCGCGATGAAATTGGCAGTGATTTAGTACCTGACTATATGACGTCGGTTCAAGACGGTGCTTTTTATGGCTGGCCTTATAGCTACTATGGTCAACATGTAGATGTACGAGTAAAACCACAAAATCCTGAACTGGTCGCACGTGCAATTAAACCTGACTATGCACTAGGTAATCACACAGCCTCTTTAGGTCTTGCATTCTATGCAGCTGAACTCATGCCGCAATTTAGAGGAGGGGCATTGATCGGTCAGCATGGTTCTTGGAACCGTAAACCTCATAGTGGTTATAAAGTCATTTTTGTACCATTTAGAAGTGGTCAACCCTCTGGTCCACCGCAAGATATCTTGACAGGATTCCTCAGTGATAAAGGAAAAGCTTATGGGCGCCCTGTAGGTGTGGCAATTGATTTCTCGGGTGCTGTGTTAGTTGCAGATGACGTAGGCAATACGATTTGGCGCGTTTCACCAGTTGCTGAGACGACTTATGAAGTTCCAATGAAACGTGCTATTGGAACCCCGCCAGGCACACCATAAAGTGTATTAACGATCATTTATTAGCATGGGCGGCCTTTAAGCTTTATAGAGGCTCGTCCAACAGGCTATTATTTAATTTTTAAATAATTGAACGAAAAAAATACTAATTGGACTTTATAAGCCAACTTCTCAAGAATGAATATGTGAAAACAACAATGATGTTTAAGGATAAAACACATGAATACACATATTCGAATTGCCGTGGTTGGTGGCGGTATTGCTGGTCTGGCATTGGCAAGTAATTTAAGTAAACACGCTCATTTAGATGTGCAAATGTTTGAATCTGCACCTCAGTTTTCTGAAATTGGGGCAGGGATTTCTTTTGGTGCCAATGCAGTCAAAGCGATTGAACTGCTAGGTTTAGCCAACGAATATCACGCAATTGCAGACAAGGTTGCTGTGCCGTTTCAAGATGTTTGGTTTCAATGGCGTAATGGTTATACCGATGAATATTTATCTGCATCGGTAGCAGCAGGTGTAGGGCAGTCTTCTGTTCATCGCGCCGACTTTCTAGATGCCATTATTCCTCACATGCCATCACAAAATGTTCATTTTTCTAAACGACTTGAGTCTATTGAAGAACAAGAAGATCAAGTCATTTTACATTTCAATGATGGCAGTCGCCACGAATGTGATTATTTGATTGGGGCTGATGGTATTCGCTCTGTTGCTCGCCAATATGTTTTAGCTACTCATTATTTACCACCTGTTCATCCACGCTTTTCAGGAACTTGGGCATATCGTGGCATCATTTCACATGCTTCATTTAAAGAAGCCTTGCAGCAAATGCAAGGTGATACAGACCTAGCAGATATTCCACAAATGTTATTGGGTAAAGATAAGCATATTTTGACGTTCCCAATTCGTAAGGGTGAGCAAATCAATATTGTTGCCTTTTGCTCAAATCGTGAAGATACGGTATTACCAGCCGATACACCATGGACACGTCCTGTCGATAAAGCTCAAATGCTTTCTGATTTTTCAGACTGGAGCGAAAGCTGCCAAACATTACTCGGTTTAATTGAAGAGCCTACCATTTGGGCCTTACATGAAATTGAGGAGCTTTCGACTTATCAAAGTGCCTCAGGTCACGTGATTCTCATGGGCGATGCTGCACATGCCATGTTACCTCATCAAGGTGCCGGAGCAGGGCAAGGTCTCGAAGATGCTTTAGTTCTTGCTGCATTACTGGCGACAAAAAACTTACAAGTAGACCAGCTAACCGATGTGTCTTCAATTTATGAAAAGCTCCGTTTAAAACGCGCTTGTCGTGTTCAACAAACTTCTCGTGAGTCTGGCGAAATTTATGAGTGTTATTCAACTCAGTACCCAACGTTTGCAGAAATTGGCGAGCACCTTGAACATCGTTTTGACTGGTTGTGGCAACACGATTTAGAGCAAGATGTTGCAGAGGCACAGCAACAATTAAAACAGCTAGGAATGGCGACTATTTAAATCATGTGATGCTTTATAAACAATTTGCTAAGGAAAGCAATTATGGAAAAACTAAATGCAAATCAATTGATTGATGAAGCAAAATTAACGCCATTGCATTGGCGAGTGATTTTGCTGAGTGCACTTATTATTATTTTTGATGGATATGATCTGGTCATTTACGGTGTTGCATTACCTAAGCTCATGCAGCACTGGCAGTTAGATAGTATGACTGCTGGGCTTTTAGGTAGTGTTGCACTATTTGGCATGATGTTTGGTGCAATGTTGTTTGGAAGTTTAGCGGACAAATTAGAATCTTATGGCTTTAGCCGTAAACGCCTTATTATGTTATGCATCATGATTTTCAGCGGTTTTACTGTGTTATGCGGTCTTGCCGATAGTCCAAAAGCGTTTGCAATATACCGTTTCATTGCGGGTTTAGGTTTAGGCGGTGTAATGCCCAACGTCATTGCCCTAATGACAGAATATGCCCCCAAAAAGTTAAGATCTACCTTAGTTTCACTGATGTTTAGTGGCTACGCCATTGGTGGCATGGGTTCGGCACTTTTAGGCATGTGGTTGGTGCCTAATTTTGGTTGGCAAATCATGTTTATTTTGGCAGGCATTCCGTTGGTTCTATTACCGATTATTTGGAAATATTTACCCGAATCGATTGATTATCTAATTCGCCAGAAGAAGTGGGATGAAGTAAGACATTTACTTCAACAATTGGCCCCAGAACAAAATATAAGTGTCCAGACCAATATTGTTTTACATCAGGAAAACCAACAAGTTGCTGCTCGTCCTTTGGTTGCCTTGTTTACTGAAAATCGTGCCTTAGTCACCATCTTTTTTTGGCTCAGTGTTTTTATGGCTTTACTTATGGTGTATGCCCTAGGTAATTGGATACCAAAGTTAATGGTAGAAGCAGGCTACGACCTATCAACCAGTCTAGTCTTTTTACTGGCATTAAATTTAGGTGGAATGCTTGGTGCGGTTGGAGGTGGTTTCTTTGCTGATCGTTTTCATCTAGGTAAGGTTATTTGTTCACTATTCTTAGCGGGTGCAATTTCACTTTACTTATTAAGCTACGCGTTACCTATGGTGATTTTATATCTCTGCATTGCTGTTGCAGGTGCAGCTTCTATTGGAGGGCAAATTTTATTACTGGCTTATATGGCGCAGTTTTATCCTTCCCCAATTCGAAGTACCGGCATTGGTATGGCCTTAGGTGTGGGGCGTATTGGCGCTATTCTGGGACCGATTTTATGCGGCTGGCTTTTAAGTTTGCATTTACCAATTGAATATAATTTTATCGCTCTAGCCATTCCTTGTGTGCTGGCAACCTTAAGTGTTATTGCCATAAGTATTTGCAGTCGAACCAAACGGGTCATGTTGAATTCAAGCATATTCCCATAAGTGTTAAGCATTTTTTATCCCGATAAAAGAAACTAAACTCTAAACAAAGAAGCTAAGGTCTTTGTTTAGAGTATTTAAAGGATCAGAACCATGGATTTAGGTTTGATTAAAGTTTTTGTCTGTATTTATGAGTCTCGTCATATTAGTAAAGCTGCCGATAAATTAAATTTAAGCCAGCCTTCGGTGACTTATAATTTGAACCGATTACGCCGTCAGTTAAATGATGAGTTATTTACCCGAAGTCGAGGAGGAGTGGAGCCAACAAAAGTCGCTCATGAACTCTATCCAATTTTCCATCAAGCGATTTTTAATATTGAATCGGCGATTGCTCAAGCACAGGAATTTCATCCTGAAAACTCGAATAAAACGTTCAGAATTGGACTGTCTGATGCAGGGGAAATTTGTCTTTTGCCTAGCCTTATGGCTTTTTTACAAAAAGCAGCCCCACATATTCAAATTGAAATTGAAGAGATTCGATCAGATAAGGTTGAGCAGTGGCTCATTGATGGTTTTTTAGATCTGGCTGTCTTTAATAGTACGCAGACAATAATGCCGAAAATAGAAACACGTACTTTATTTGAAGAAAGATATGTATGTATTGCCAGAGCTGACCATCCAAGGCTACAACAGCAACTGACTTTAGAACAATATTTGCAAGAAGATCATGTTGCCATTAAATCATCGACAGGGCATATCCAAGTTGAACAATATTTAAAAACAATGGATTTGAAGCGACGTATTCGTTTAGAAGTTCCACATTTTAGTGTTTTGCAAGGCGTTTTACAGAGCTCAGATATGTTGGTGACATTACCATCACGAGCAGCTCGACATTACTTAACTCATGGGAATGTCCAAATGTTTGAATTACCTTTCGCTATGGATTCTTTTAAAGTGAGCTTGAACTGGTTTAATCGTAGTGATGATATTATTGCCAGAAAATGGCTGATTCAATCTGTCGGTCAAATATTTGAAGTTTTATAAAACCATTAATATCTGTGTTGAAAATTATATTTAAAATTCAATTTTCAGGTTAATGGATCTGATCTGAGAAGTTAAAGTTCTTTCCAATTTATTATTAAATTTTGATAGCATTCGCTACATACACAATAAGAACTGTTGATACGAATTATGACCGATCAATTAAGAGCAAAATTTGAAAATTTAGAACTTAATGCGGGTTTAGGGAAAATCAGTGCGTTTATTTCAATGTCACTCAGCTTGCTTTGTTTATTTGGTGCTTTATGTTTTTTATTTCCCAGTGTATTAACGACACCAGAACTTCGTCCTCTTTACGCAAAGCACTATAATCTTTTCTATTATGGTTTGATCACTGGCATTGTGATTAGTGCTGGTTTTGGTGCATTTAGCGCGATTGTTCGTCAAAACCGATATGGGTTTTACGGGCTATGTTTTTCACTTGTGGCAGCAGTTTTGGGTTGCGGCGTAATTGAAGCTCCCGTTTTACCAAGTGTACCGTTTTATGCAGGTATCGATTATTTTGTACTGACCCTATTCATTTTAGCGTTTGTCTTTATTCCGCTTGAAGGTTTTTTTGCTAAAAATCCTGAACAAAAAATATTAAGAGTCGGTTGGGTGACCGATATGAAGTATTTCATGGTCAGCCATGTTGGGATTCAACTATTCAGCTTTTTAACGGTTATGCCAATTCAATATTGGATTACGCACCTACCTGATAACCCGATTGTACCTTATGTACAAGCTCAACCAATTTGGCTTCAATTTATTGAGTTACTGATTGTGGTGGATTTTACGGTGTATTGGTTGCACCGCGCTATGCATGAAGTTAATTTCTTATGGCGCTTTCATGCGATTCATCATTCGACTGAATATATGGATTGGTTAGCATCTTCTCGTTTGCATGTCATAGAAGTATTAATGACTCGCTTTATTGCGACTTTACCGATTTTCCTGTTGGGTTTTCATACTTCAGCTGTTTTTGCTTATTTAGTTTTTATTTCATTTCACGCTATTTTTATTCATTCCAATGCACGTTTTCGCTTTCCATATTTACGCTGGATTATTGCAACACCAGAATTCCACCATTGGCATCATTCTTCTGAAAAATCAGCTATTGATAAAAATTACGCTGCTTTTATCCCACTCTATGATGTTATTTTTAAAACCGTCTATATGCCTAAACATTTAGCAAGTGTATATGGAACGGTTGGCTATAAAATTCCAAATAGTTTTGTGAAACAATTTACTTGGCCTTTTAAAAAGTATGTAAAGCGGTTTTTAAAACCTTGGCGTGATCAGTAAAGTTAAAAAAAGCCTCATTAGAGGCTTTTTTTAAATCATTATTTGCTTTTAATATTTTTAAAAATCATTACAAGGGCAATCAGAGCAAGGCCAATAATTAAACTCATATAAATATTAGCACTGTTCATAAGTCCAATTTTACCCACAAAATAGCCTGCAAGAATTGCCGGAATACTAAAAGCCAAATAGCTTTCAACAAAAAATGCAGCCATAAGACCTGCGCGTTCTTCTGGTAATGCAAGCGGCATGACTGTGCGAATTGCTCCCATAAAAGCGGTACCAAAACCTACTCCAGTAATAATAGAGCCTAAAAATAAAACCACTGCGCTTGTAAAATTAATCGCTAAAAATAAAACGGTTGCTCCAATAATGATGGATAAGGTACCCGTGAGCAAAATACGAAAATTTGTAGATTTTCTTAGGGTTAATATGCCGGCTGCACCTGAAAGTGCAAGCGCCATAAACATAATTCCGTTTAGCCATGCAGAAGAGGTTTGAAAAATCTTTGCGAGTAAAGAGGGCATAAGTGATAAGAAAAAACCACTGACCATCCAAAGTGCAATGTTAATAGGGCTAATGCTTAATAAAGCACTTCTCGCTTGATGAGGAATAGCCATGTTGGGTTTTAAAGAAGCAAGTGCACCCGATCTTTTTTGTGCAGTTTCAGGATTAAAGAAACTTAAAATGAGTTGAAATGCAAAGAGAACACATAAAAGCTCAAAAACGAGCTGCAAAGGTTGTGATGAAAATTGCAAAATAGTACATGTAATAAAGATGCCAGCTGCCATGCCGACCATTGGAGCAATACTATTAATCAGGGATCCTTGATGCTTGCTGAAATCTAAAATTGCGGCTCCTATGGCAGAAACAGCAAGTCCGGTCGCGATGCCTTGCAGCCCACGAGCAATAAATAGCATAGAAACATCTGAGGCAAAAAGGAAAAAGCTCATTGAAACGATTTGCAGAAAAATTGCAGAAAGAATGACGGGTCGACGTCCAATATAATCAGATAAAGAGCCAATAATGAGTAAAGAGGCAAGTAAGGTAAACGCGTAGGTCGCAAAAATTAAGGTTAATGTAACAGGCGAAAATTGCCATGCTTGCTGATACAAGCGATATAGAGGAGTCGGTGAGCTGGACGCGGCCATAAATGTCATGAGCGTGATCGTGTTTAAGGTCAACGCAACTCTTGAATCTAACCGAAAAACAGATCTAGACCGTTTCGAACTTGAATTGTTCATATAAGATGAATAACATAAAAGCGAATATTTAGCTTTTATACATTATTTTTACACTAAAGCAAATCCTTAGCTTTAGCGTATTTTGTATATGCAAATAATATTTTAATTGTTTTTTTATTGAAGTAGAGCTGATTAATGGCAAAAGTTGTTACTGGGTTACGACCGGGCGGCCGTAGTGAAAGAATCCAAACTGCGGTACATCAAGCAGTCAAAGAGCTTCAAAAAACATTGGAGCAAAGCCAAATCACCATACCCATGATCGCTCATGAGGCAGGAGTAACACCTTCAACAATTTATCGCCGTTGGGGAGACATTAATCAGTTATTTTCAGACGTTGCTCTAAATGAACTCAAACCTGATATGGAGCCAAAAGATTTAGGCTCATTTCAACTTGATGTTACCGCATGGGTCGAACAGTATTTTGAAGAGTATTCTTCTGAAGTGGGGCAGGTATTACTACGTGATGTGTTATATGCAGTTGAATCTTCAAATGCCCGACAATGCGAAACCTTAATTATTCAGCAACTCGATATTATTCAAGCTCGATCAAAACTACGTCATGAACCAACCATATCGAATCAAGAAATTATCGAAGCAGTCATTGCTCCAATGCTGTTTAGAATCTTATTCACTGACCGCACCTTATGCTTAGACTATGTCCATATTTTATTAGAGCGGTTATTTAAGGCTCATCCCAATTTTAATTAGGTTATAGCGGCCTATTAGTCTAAATATTTAACAAGAAATAGACGCGGTTTCTAATTAAAAAAATATATATCAGTTTTTCTTATTATTTTTAAAATAAATTTTCATAATTTATAATTTATATGTTTTACACAAAATCATTTATTTAATAAATGGCTGGCTTGAGGTAGATAAACAAGTACTCATGACGGGTTTTATGACTTTTTATGGTGTAAAATTTTAATATAAATAATAACTTATTTAAAAAATTAACTATTTTTTCGATATTTAAAACTTAAAAATAAAAAGTATTCTATACAATTTAATGCATGATTTTTGAATTTAACATTTTTTAAATTTATGACACAGGGTGTTTTTTATTCTTTACAATGGCTTTTCCTTGTTAAAGCAGCTTGTGGTGCTTGCTTTATATTTTATTTTTTTATCCCCATCGAAAAGGTATTTAGATAATGGATTTCAATACCCTTGACCAAGAAGCAGTACAGAAAAAACAGAAATTTCACCAAATTTTGTATGTACAGGTCATTTTTGCAATTATTTTGGGCATTTTAATTGGTCATTTTTACCCAGAACTTGGCGAAAGTTTAAAACCACTTGGTGATGCATTCATCAAGATCGTTAAAATGATTATCGCTCCCGTCATCTTTTTAACTGTTGTTACAGGCATTGCCAGTATGACAAACATGAGCCGAGTCGGCCGTGTAACTGGTAAAGCTATGCTTTATTTCCTTACCTTCTCAAGCTTGGCACTTGTGGTTGGTATGATTGTGGCAAATATTATCCAACCGGGTAAAGGTCTTAACATTGATCCAGCTACCTTAGTCAACGACAAAGTAAATACTTATGTTGAAAAGGCGCATGCAACAAATATTACCGACTTCTTCATGAATATTATCCCGCAAACATTGGTCAGTCCTTTGGCTGGTGGCGAGATTTTACAGGTGTTATTTGTAGCGGTGCTATTTGGTATTTCTTTGGCTGCTTTGGGTGACCGAGCACGTCCAATTACCGATTTCTTAAATAACTTAACAGCTCCAGTTTTCTATTTGGTTGGTATGTTAATGAAGCTTGCCCCAATCGGTGCTTTTGGTGCAATGGCTTTTACGATCGGTGCGTATGGAATCGAATCAATTGGTAATTTATTACTGTTAATCATGACGTTCTACATTACTGCTGTGTTATTTATTCTAGTAATTTTAGGTGCAGTAGCTCGTTATAACGGTTTTTCAATTATTCATTTAATTCGTTATATCAAAGATGAGCTTTGGTTGGTTTTAGGAACAAGTTCTTCTGAAGCAGCTTTGCCATCTTTAATGGACAAAATGCAAAAAGCAGGTTGTGAAAAATCAGTTGTAGGTTTAGTCATTCCAACAGGTTATTCATTTAACCTTGATGGTACAAATATCTATATGACTATGGCGGCTCTGTTTATTGCACAAGCTTGTAATGTAGATTTATCAATTAGTGAGCAAATTGCATTGCTTTTAGTGGCAATGGTCAGTTCTAAAGGGGCAGCAGGGGTGACTGGTGCAGGCTTTATTACTCTAGCTGCAACTTTATCGGTTGTACCAGCTGTTCCTGTCGCAGGTATGGCTTTAATTCTTGGTATTGACCGCTTTATGTCTGAGTGCCGTGCTTTAACAAATCTAGTGGGTAATGCATGTGCAACAATTGTTGTGGCACGTTGGGATAAGGCTTTAGATAAAGATCTTCTTGATAAAGCATTAAAGAACCCTAAAGCAGATTAACCTTACAAAAAAATCTGTAGCTAAGGGCAATTTGGGAGAATAGCCTAGCTACAGATTTTTTGTTTAATATCTAAAAATATATTTTTAATTAAGCCATTCTAAAGTTCTGCAACATTACTTATCTTTCAACAAAGACCAGACAGTAATTTAAATCAAGTCGTGAAAAATTATGCTTTTAAGTGATCCTCAAACTCTTCACCTAATTGCATCGCTAATGAATTACCTGCTAACTCACAGGTCACCAAACCATATTCTTTTTTAAAACTAAAAGTAAAACCTTTCCCGTCAGCAAGATTTTTAACTGAATACCCTAACTTTTCTAACCAAATGCGAAACGCAATCAAATTTTTAGCTTTAACAACCTTTTTCACGTGAGAACTCCTTCTATCCGTGGCATTACATCTTATTTATTAATAGGGTTTTAATTAGATTTTTTAAAGGGGAAAAACTTTTTTTTATTTTGCAACTTGTAAAAAAAGTAAGATAAAGAAATAAAAGATTTCATTTTTATGAAATTATGAGTCTGTTATGTAGCTAAAAAATAATAACTTTTTATTTAAAGAGCTATTTGTGTGATGGTTTTTAAAAATTATAAATTCAACGTTGTTTTTAGAATAATGAGCAAATAAAAAACAGAGTAAATGTAAAAAATAATTACAGGCAACAGATAATAAGCAAAAAGATACAGTTCTTAAATGAAACCATATCTTCTTTGAAAGCTTAATTTTAGAAATTATCTTTAAGAGCACGCAGGTGGGCGAAGTCTTCAACACTTTCTGCGCGAAGAAAGGGGTTGGTTGCTAGTTCAAGTTCAATCGTGCTTGGTAGGGTGATTAATCCTTGTTTACGTAGCTCACGGACTTCTTCAGCTCGTTCAGATAAGGCATGATTATGCGGTTCTACCGTTAAGGCAAATTCGGCATTTGAAAGCGTGTATTCGTGCGTACAATATACTTTTGTATGTATGGGTAGTGCGGCTAAACGGCTCAGTGAGTGATACATTTGTTCAGCTGTACCTTCAAATAATCGACCACATCCCATTGCAAATAATGTATCACCGCAAAATACAGCCTCTAATTCTTCAATAAAATAGACAATATGCCCTAAGGTATGACCTGGGGTTGCAATAATCTCTACTTTTAAATCATTAAATTTTAGATGATCGTCATGTTGTAAGGGGTGGGTAATTCCCGGAATTTTTGTGAGCTCATCGCGTGGGCCATACACAGTAATATTTTGGGCAGCGGTTAAATCAGCAACACCACCGATATGGTCTTTATGCCAATGAGTAAGCCAAATTTGTTTTAAATTTAACTCATGCTTCTGACAAAATTGGGTGACTAGTTCTGCTTCTGTTGGGTCAACTGCTACAGCTTCTTGGGTTTCAGTATCTTCTAAAATCCAGATATAGTTTTGGAGGGCATTCTGCACATCAATAAAATGAATTCTATAACGCATTGTTTTATCCTGAAACTAAATCCAAAGAGTAAATGAATAATGACTAATTCTGATCATACCAGAAAATGGTATTGAGCCATGCTCTCAACTGTCTTTAAGAACAGGGTAATAAAACAAAAAAAGCTCTCTAGAAGAGAGCTTTTTTGTATGGGTGACTTAACGGAGTTTAGCGAGCCAGTTTCCTAGCGTTTGTACAATCTGTACTAATAGTAATAGGATAATAACTGTTAAAATCACAACGCTGGTATCAAAACGTTGATAACCATAAGAAATTGCTAAATCACCAATACCACCTGCACCAACTGCACCAGCCATAGCGGTTGCACCAATAAGGCTAATTGTCGCTGTGGTAAGGTTTAAAATGAGTGAACTACGTGCTTCAGGCAAAATAAAGCGATAGATAATTTGCCAAGGTGTAGCACCCATTGCTTGAGCAGACTCAATAATTCCTTCATTGACTTCAAGTAATGAAGTTTCAATCAGACGTCCCATATAAGGGCCAACATAAATAGTCAATGGAACAATAGCTGCCCACGTACCAATTGAAGTACCTACTAATAGCTTAGTAAGAGGAATCACTGCAATGAGTAAAATAATAAAAGGAAGAGAGCGTAAAGCATTTACAATTGGATTAAGTAAATGATAAATCACTTTATTGGGTAAAATGCCTTCTGGACGGGTAACTAATAAAATAATTCCCTGAATAAATCCCCAAATGCCGCCAAACAAAAGTGCAAAGAAAACCATATGAAAGGTTTCTTGCAAAGCTGTAACGAACTGATCAATAGAAAGGGAACTGTGCCAGAAAGGTTGAGTAAGTTCAGTTAACCACTGTACGATTAAATCTCTCATACTTGATCTCCTGATTGAACTACACCTACTTCATTTTGTTCTAAAAACTCAATAGCTTGTTTAATTAGCTGAGGATCACCTAAAAGCTGCACAAACATTTGACCAATGACTGTGCCATTAATTTCAGTCATGTTGGCAAATAAAATATTTAAGCTAATATCGAATTTTTTAATCAGTGACTGAATTACAGGCTCTTGAGCAGAACGCCCTAAAAACTGTAAACAGTAAATACTATGATGATGCTGGTTTTCGAGCTGATTTAAAATATTCACAGGCAACTGTTGATGTAAAACAGTTTGAATGAAGTTTTTAGTGGTTGGATGTTGAGGTTTACTAAAGATATCAATCGTTGAACCTTGTTCAATGACTTTACCTGCTTCCATCACAGCCACATGATCACAAATAGTTTCAATGACATCCATTTCATGGGTCACCATAACAATCGTGATTTTTTGCTCTTGATTAATTTTCTTGAGTAGTTCTAAAACTGACTTGGTTGTTTGCGGGTCTAGGGCAGAGGTTGCCTCATCACATAAAAGAATCTTTGGATGATTTGCCAAAGCACGAGCAATACCGACACGTTGCTTTTGTCCGCCAGAAAGTTCATCTGGATAAGCATCTTTTTTATGCTTAAGATCAATGAACTCCAACAACTCATTTAAGCGCTTTTCACGTTCTACTTTATTGTAATTCAGTAGTCGCATTGGCATTTCAATATTTTCAGCAACCGTCTTGGTTTGTAGTAAATTGAAGTGCTGAAAAATCATACCAATATTTGCACGCTCCTGACGTAATGAGCGCGCATCCAAAGCGGTGAAATCTTTTTGATTAATAATAATCTGACCTTCATTTGGTCGTTCGAGTAAATTAATCAGGCGAATTAAAGTACTTTTACCTGCACCACTATAGCCAATAATGCCGAAAATACTGCCTTCTGGAATCTCTAAATTGATTTGATCGAGTGCGCGTATGGTTTGGCTTTTGAGCTGATAGTGCTTTGAAATGTTTTTAAATTGAATCATATCGTCAGAAACTATGCTTGAAAGAAAAAACAGGCAAAGAGAATTTGCCTGTTTCACGTTTGGGCTATTATATTACTATTTAGCTTCTGAGAGATAGCTGATTGGTTTGTCTACGTCAACTTTTGTTCCACCAAAGTGTTCTTCAACGTATTTTTTAACAGCTGCATTGTGGTAAAGCTTACCAACTTTTTGCAAGACAGGATCATTTTTACGTGATTCAGTAGTTGCTAGAACGTTGACACTAAGTTTTGTGATTTGATCAATAGGTTCAAAGAACATAGAATCTTTGAGTACGTTTAAACCTCCCTCGAGTGCTAAGGTATTATTTAATACAACTGCATCAAATTCATTTTTAAGACGTAATACAGTTTCCATTTTGATTGGTTTGATGTTGATCTTTTTAGGATTTTCGATAACATCAATTGGACTGCCATGAATAGGATTAAAGTCAGCTTTAAGCTTGATTAAGCCAGCAGTTTGTAACAAGAGTAGCGCACGAGATTCGCTGGCAGCATCATCTGGGATTGCAATAATTGCATCTTCAGGAAGCTCTTCAATTTTTTTGTATTTACTTGAATAAATCCCCATTGGCTCAATATAAGTGGTAGAAACCGCTGCA
Organism: Acinetobacter sp. AOR14_HL; assembly: GCF_027855175.1. Taxonomy (NCBI): domain Bacteria; kingdom Pseudomonadati; phylum Pseudomonadota; class Gammaproteobacteria; order Moraxellales; family Moraxellaceae; genus Acinetobacter; species Acinetobacter sp. AOR14_HL. Next base: position 51,421 of record NZ_JAKTII010000004.1, read on the forward strand.
ATCTTATCCGGGTTTGAATTATTAAATGCAGTAAGATAAGAATAAGCTTGGAATGCGTTCAAATCTACTTCTTTATTTGCAATTGCTGTATTCATTGAAACGGAGTCTGTGAAGTTTTTCACTTCTAACTTTAAGCCAGCAGCTTGGGTTTCAGGTAAAGTTGCAATATAACGCCAAATATCAGCATCTGAACCTGTAGAGGCAATCACTACAGTTTGTACTTGTGAGCTATCATTGTTTTGATTTGTTTGTGGAGAACCTTCTTGTTTACCACATGCTGCCAATAGTACTACTGACATGCTTAAAAAAAGGCTGATCAGCTTTTTCATTTAAAAAAGTCCTGATTGAGGAGATATAGAAAAATAACTATTGATCTACATCAATATGAAAAGGGAGGAGTTGGAATTACAACAGATTTAAACTCTGGTATCTTTTCAGGGGTTCATAATTTGCTTGCATACTTTGGCGATAAGAGAGGGTAATTGTTTTATAAACAAAAAACTGTTTCCCCAAACAGTTAATCCCCAAACAGTCGCCAAATGAGTGTTCATAAATTTAGAACATTAAAAAACTCTCTACAGTCATAATGTGTAGAGCAAGTCGCTATGAAAATTATTAAAACAGCAGTGTTTATTGACAGTTCCAACGTTATGCTAATGATATCAATAAAAGTATACTTGATATAGGGGGGCTTCTTTTTATTTGTTGATATCTTTAGCAAAATTTTAAAGATTTATACGATTTTCTTATATCATGATACGTAATAAAAAAGCCTCTATATAGAGACTTTTTTATTAGCATTTTAAACTTGTAGGTTTTTTAAGCTTTTTCACGTGCAATTGCGCGGTAGCCAATGTCATTACGATATTGCATACCGGTAAAGGTAACTTGACCACATACTTCTAGCGCGTTAATTTGTGCTTCCAGAACGCTGTCGCCTAATGCTGTTACACAAAGAACTCGACCACCAGAAGTCACAATGTGACCATCTTCACTAGTTGCAGTGCCTGCATGGAAAATTTTAGTATCTTCAGGTGATTGTCCGATACCTGAAATTACATCGCCTTTGCGTACACTATCAGGATAGCCTTCAGCTGCGAGTACAATACCGATTGACTTACGCTCATCCCATTCAGCTTCTTTTGGTAAATTACCAGCAATACCAGCTTCTACCAATTCAACAAGAGATGATTTTAAACGCATCATGATCGGTTGAGTTTCTGGGTCGCCAAAACGACAGTTAAACTCGATCACACGTGGTTGGCCTTGCTCATCAATCATTAGACCAGCATATAAGAAACCAGTGTAAACATGTCCATCAGCAGCCATACCGTCAACAGTCGGACGCATGATTTCAGTCATAACGCGTTCGAAAATGTCAGAAGTTACCACTGGAGCAGGAGAGTAGGCACCCATACCACCGGTATTAGGACCTTGATCGCCTTCAAAAATACGCTTGTGATCTTGTGAAGTTGCCATTGGTAAAATATTTTTACCATCAATCATGCAAATGAAAGAAGCTTCTTCACCTGCAAGGAACTGTTCAATCACAACGCGTGAACCAGCATCACCGAATTTGTTGCCTGCAAGCATGTCATCAATTGCTGCAAAAGCTTCTTCGTTGGTCATTGCAACGATTACACCTTTACCGGCAGCAAGGCCGTCAGCTTTAATTACAATTGGCGCACCATTTTTTTCAACATAAGCTTTGGCTGCATCTACTTCAGTGAAAACATCATAGAAAGCAGTTGGAATGTTGTGACGCTTTAAAAAGTGTTTGGCAAATGCTTTTGAGCCTTCAAGCTGTGCTGCATATTGAGTAGGTCCCCAAATTTTTAAACCTGCTTCACGTGCAGAATCTACCACACCATTAACTAATGGTGCTTCTGGACCAACAATAATAAGATCAACATTATTTTCTTTAGCAAAAGCAATAATTGCTGGATTGTCTAAAATATCAAGCTGAACGTTAAGACATTTGTCTTCTGTTGCAGTTCCAGCATTACCTGGTGCAACAAAAACTTGAGTAACATTGGTATCTTGCGCAATTTTCCATGCTAAAGCATGTTCACGACCACCACTACCTAAAACTAAAATATTCATTTTTAATTTGTTCCTTAACTTTAATCCTTTTTCATCCCCCTCTATCCCTCAAGGTGGAGAGTTAGCTCCATTATTGTGGAAAACCCTCCTGAATGAAAGGAGGGTTAGGGAGGACTAAATTTAAATTAGTGGCGGAAGTGGCGCATACCAGTGAAGACCATTGCAATACCAGCTTCATCAGCTGCTGCAATAACTTCCTCATCACGCATAGAGCCACCTGGTTGAATAATGCATTTAATGCCAGCTTTAGCCGCATTATCAATACCGTCACGGAACGGGAAGAATGCATCAGATGCCATTACAGCGCCTTCAACAACCAAACCAGCATGTTCAGCTTTAATGGCAGCAATACGAGCTGAGTTAACACGGCTCATTTGACCTGCACCTACACCAATAGTTTGGCGGTTTTTCGCATAAACAATTGCATTTGATTTTACATATTTCGCAACTTTCCAAGCAAAGATGAGGTCATCAATTTCTTGTTCAGTTGGTGCGCATTTGGTTACTACTTTAAGATCATCTTTAGTAATCATACCTAAGTCTTGATCTTGAACTAATAAACCGCCATTAACGCGTTTGTAGTCAAGTTGTGGTGCACGTGCGTCAATCGCAGGTAATTCGCCACAAACTAAAACACGTACGTTTTTCTTCGCGCCAGTAACTTCAAGCACGCCATCAGCAATACTTGGAGCAATGATTACTTCAACGAATTGACGCTCTACAATTGCTTGAGCAGTTGCAACATCTAACTCACGGTTAAATGCAATAATACCGCCGAAAGCAGATTCTGGGTCAGTCGCATAAGCTAAATCGTAAGCAGCTTTAATGCCGTCTAAAGAAACAGCAACACCACAAGGATTAGCGTGTTTTACAATTACACAAGCAGGTTTTGCAAATGATTTCACACATTCAAGTGCAGCATCTGTATCTGCAATGTTGTTATAAGACAATTCTTTGCCTTGTAACTGTTTTGCTGTAGAAACTGACGCTTCTTTTGCATTTGCTTCAACGTAAAATGCAGCAGATTGATGTGGGTTTTCACCGTAACGTAAATCTTGTGCTTTGTTCAATTGAGTATTGAACGTACGAGGGAATAAATCAGCTTCACCTTCGGTCTTGCCAACGCGAGCACCTAGGTAAGAAGCGATCATGCCGTCATATTGAGCTGTATGTTCAAATGCTTTAACCGCTAAATCGAAGCGTGTTTCATAAGAAAGTGAACCAGCAGCTTTTAATTCAGTAATAACTGTATCGTAATCTGAAGCATTTACAACAATACCGACAGAAGCATGGTTTTTAGCAGCAGCACGAACCATTGTTGGACCGCCGATGTCGATATTTTCGATAGCATCAGCAAGTGAACAGTTAGGTTTTGCAACTGTTGCAGCGAATGGGTAAAGGTTCACGATAACAAGATCAATCGGATCAATGTTGTGTTCTTCCATTACTGCTTCGTCTAAACCGCGGCGAGCGAGAATACCGCCATGAATTTTTGGATGTAATGTCTTAACACGACCATCCATCATTTCAGGGAAGCCAGTATGTTCAGATACTTCAACCACAGCGATATTATTATCTTTAAGCAACTTGTATGTGCCGCCTGTAGATAATAGTTCTACCCCTAAAGCTGCAAGGTTTTGAGCAAATTCGACAATTCCTGTCTTGTCAGATACAGAAATCAAAGCACGTTTAATAGTCATGATGTTTAATTCAACAATTTCAAGTCTACGGATTAAAACCAATAAGCATAAAAAAATGCCCACGACGTCGTGAGCATTTTATCATTTATTCACTCATCAAACCGTGAGCTTTTAACTTTTTGCGTAAAGTGCCACGGTTGAGTCCAAGAATCTCTGCAGCACGGGTCTGATTACCACGTGTATATTCAAGAACTACAGATAAAAGAGGTTTCTCCATTTCTGCTAGCACCATGTCATATACCTGAGATGGCTGCTCACCTTGCAATTGTGCAAAATAATGACGAACTGCGCGATCCACGTGGATGCGAAGAGCAACATCAGATTGTGCAGTAAAAATAGGAGATTTGCTATTCATGCGAGTTAATCCGAAAATCAAATACTAGCTTGGATAAAGTAGTATATAAATGTGGTCTAAAAATACGGAGCCCTGTTTTAGATCCTAAAACAGTGACTCTAAAACATAAGAACAATTAGCTTGCCATATTTCTTCGTATTGAATAAAAAATAAGCGTAACAATAGTTAAATATTTGTTACAGCTCCCTCAAAAACAAAAAAAGTTAGGCTATGTGCTTAATGTAGAAAAGCACACATGCTTAACAGTATTTTTTTTGGATTGAGAGCGAGGAGTATACGAGTCAAAGCTTTCGTGGCGCGTATCATACCATTGTCTAGGAAAAAGTGAGCAAATTAACTGCATTTTTTTTTATTTTTTTTTCACTTTTTTTACATTTTAGGGGTGGACAATTTCTAATCGATAATTTAGTAGGCTTTTTTTGCTTCTGTTTAGCTCAAATTGGAATCGGAAAGGGGTATTCGAGGGAATGCGCTGAATACCTCGTAAGTTTTCAACAAGATACTGTTGAGGAGTCAATATAATTTCTTCTTTTTTGTTTGACTCTGTTGCGAAACTCAACTTTAAGTTAGGAAGTTCAATACTTTTATCATTCTGATTAAGCAATATGCCTGAAAATTGCGTATGACTTGTGTCAACTTTGCGGAGTTTTAACTTTTCTATATAAATAAGTTGATATTGTTCAGCTGACTTATTGCAGTGCAGTATTTCACATACATAATTAAATGCATGGCTGACGGTTGGGCTTGCATGCATGAGCTTAGGGTTAAACCAGAGAATTTGAAAAGTGAAGACTAAAATTAAAATAAGGTTGGCAGAGCTCCAAAGCGTGTAGTACAGCCAACTATGCTTTTTATTATTATCTTGTTCTTGTGAAGATGCTTGTTCAGCTAAATTAAGATTTGGTAGAGCGTTAATAGGTTCGTTGTGAAAATAATTTAAGTTGTTGAGATAGGTTAAAAGATCAATATTCGAATTCTCAACTTTTTGATCAAAGATATCTAACACGTGAGAGTGAGTCATATATCTAGTTTGCATTGAACCGTTGACTAATGTAGATGAGTTAACCATAACAGGCTGTTCAATATTAATCAGATGGGTGAGTGCATTAAAGCTCGAATCACATTTAGGGCAACAAACCATACCCTGAGCAACAGTTAATTGAGTAAGAGACACTTTATAGACTGTTAAGCATTTAGGGCAGCGGGTTTGTTTTTCATTCATGAGTTAAAAAATCTCAATTTATTGTTTTACGTTTTCCTGAAATGCGACACCAATTTTCTTCGCGTTTTTCGACATCTAATATATCAAAAAATTCAGAATAAACACGTGAAACATCAGCAACTTGCTCTTCAATTACACCTGCAAGTGCGAACTCACCGTCAGATTTAAGTAAATTTGCAAACTCCGGCGCAAGTGCCATTAATGGACCCGCTAAAATGTTTGCAACTAAAACATCTGCCTGTTGAGGTTTGAACTCTTGATCAAACTCTTCAGGAAGACCTACATATAGTCGATCTAATACGCCATTAAGTTCAGCATTTTGTTTTGTTGCTAAAACAGCCTGAGGGTCAATATCAGTGGCATATACTTTTTTAGCGCCTAATAATAAAGCTGCTACACCTAAAATGCCTGAACCACAACCATAATCAATGACGATCTTATCTTTAACGTCAGTTTTACCTAGCCATTGTAAGCATAAGAAAGTACTTGCGTGGTTACCTGTACCAAACGCAAGACCTGGGTCTAGCTTAATATTCGTTGCATCAGCTTCTGGTGGCTCTAGCCATTCAGGTACGATCCAGAACTTTTCCCCAATTTGAATTGGCTCGTAATAGTCCATCCAAGCGCGTTCCCACACTTGATCTTCAAGTTCTTCATGACGGATAGGAGCGTCTGGAAGTTGAGCTTTTAAGAAAGCTTCTAAAGTGTCGACATCAATAGGGTCTTGTTCGTCTTGTTGATAAATGCCTGTCACAATCACTTTATTCCATAAAGGTGTTTCACCTGGTAATGGTTCAAGTAAAGCCTGATCTTCAGCATCATCCAGAGTTACGCTTACCGCACCTAGAGACATTAAAAGTGTTTCTGTGAACTCAACTTGTGCTTGATCAACGGTAATGTGTATTTGTAACCACTTCACGAAAAGGACCTAAAAATTTTATTTAAAGGCGTATTGTAGCTGACTAGACAGTTTTAAAAAAGAAAGCGGCCCATCTTTAATGGACCGACTTTAAAAATACTGAGGAGGCTAGCGGCAAATAAATTGCTTCTTCTATACCTCATGTCGAAACAGATTAAGGAGCAGGGGCTTTAAATTGTAACTTACCATTTTCATTTGGTTGGCAAGTACCATTAAAGATTACGCCGTTATGGTTGTAAGCTACCCATTCACCTTGCTGTTTTTTTACACAGACTCGAATTTGTTTTTGCATTTCAGCTTTGCTCATATCAGCAGCATGTGTAAAAGTTACGCTTGAAAAACAAAGTAGAGATGCCGTTAAGATTTTTAACATAGTCGTTTTCATTTTGTATTCCTTCTTGTTGCGTTAATTTTAAAGTCATAGAAGTGCTGTACATTTTTTATTCTAAGATGAATTTGTTTTAATAACATTCACTTTGTATTGAGTTCATGAAACAAAATGTCAAATCATGTGGCGTACCGTAAATTATGTGAAGACGATTTTGTAATTATGTACATCAATAGACAGATAATTTTGCTATAATGTTCCGTCTTTTTTTTTCTGGTGTTTTGTACTCATGCACTACCCTAAAGTTTATGATGTTATCGTTATCGGTGGCGGTCACGCAGGTACGGAAGCGGCCCTTGCTGCTGCGCGTATGGGACGACAGACTTTGCTTTTGACCCATAACATTGAGACTTTGGGTCAAATGAGTTGTAACCCAGCAATCGGTGGTATTGGTAAGTCACATTTAGTACGTGAAATTGATGCACTTGGCGGTGCAATGGCTTTAGCTGCCGATAAAGGTGGTATCCAGTTCCGTATTTTAAATTCACGTAAAGGTGCGGCAGTACGTGCAACTCGTGCTCAAGCTGACCGCGTTCGCTATAAAGCTGCCATCCGCGATACTTTGGAAAATCAAGCAAATCTTGATATTTTTCAGCAAGCGGCTGATGACCTGATTGTTGAAGGTGATACGGTTAAAGGTGTTGTTACCCAAATGGGTATTCGCTTTGACGCTAAAACTGTTGTGTTGACTACGGGTACATTCTTGGGTGGAGTAATCCATGTTGGTTTAGAAAAATCAAGTGGTGGTCGTGCAGGTGATCCTCCTTCAATTGCACTTGCTCAGCGTCTACGTGAATTAAAATTACCTGTGGGTCGTTTAAAAACGGGTACACCACCACGTATTGATGCACGTTCGGTTGATTTTTCAGTCATGATTCCACAGCCGGGTGATTTCCCATCTCCGGTTATGTCGTTCATGGGTGATGCTTCTATGCACCCTGAACAAGTAAATTGTTATATCACGCATACCAATGAAAAAACCCATGACATTATTCGTGGTGGTTTAGATCGTTCACCAATGTATACCGGTGTTATTGAAGGTGTGGGGCCACGTTACTGCCCATCAATCGAAGATAAAATTCACCGTTTCGCAGATAAAGATTCTCATCAGGTATTCTTGGAACCAGAAGGTTTAGATACACACGAACTTTATCCAAATGGTATTTCGACTTCGCTTCCATTTGATGTTCAGTTCGAGCTGGTTCGTTCTATTCGTGGTATGGAAAATGCGCATATTTTGCGTCCAGGCTATGCGATTGAATACGATTATTTCAATCCGCAAGCTTTGAAATTCACTCTTGAAACTAAAGCTATTAACGGGTTGTATTTTGCTGGCCAAATTAACGGTACAACAGGTTACGAAGAAGCAGGTGCTCAAGGTTTACTTGCTGGTTTAAATGCTGCACGCCGTGCGTGGGAGCAAGAAGAGTGGACACCTAAGCGTGACCAAGCTTACATGGGTGTATTGGTTGATGACCTCATTACTTTAGGTACTAAAGAACCATACCGTATGTTTACCTCACGTGCCGAATATCGTTTGATGTTGCGTGAAGACAATGCGGATCAACGTTTAACGACTGTTGGTCGTGAACTAGGTTTGGTTGATGATGTGCGTTGGGCTGCTTATTGTGAAAAAATGGAAGCGGTTGAGTGTGAAACTTCTCGTTTACAACATTTGTGGGCAGCACCAAATAACCCTATGGGTAAAAAATTCGTTGAGATGACTGGTGCTGACTTAAGTAAAGAGTGTAGTGCGATTGATTTGCTTAAGCGCCCTAATATTAGCTTTGGTCAAATTGCAGAACTTACTGGTTCTGAAGTTTCTGAGCAAGTTGGTGAGCAAATCGAGATTGCTGTGAAATATGAAGGTTATATTAACCGTCAGCATGAAGATGTGGCTCAGTTAAAGCGTCTTGAAGAAACCAAAATTCCTACCGATTTTAATTATGATATTGTGTCTGGTTTATCTCGTGAAATTACCCAGAAATTAAAAACGGTTCTTCCGGAAACATTAGCTCAAGCAAGTCGTATTCCTGGTGTTACACCGGCAGCTGTTCAACTTGTAATGATCACAATTCGTAAAAATAATATGATTAAGAAAACAGCTTAATCTTTTAAATGCAAAAAAGCCCAGTTAAGACTGGGCTTTTTTATTTTCTGTTCAAAAATATATGAAAACTTCCTAAGGAAGAAAATAGATTTCGCTTCCTTTTTTTCTTATTTCACATATTTCAAGCAGCCAGTTATATTAAATTCACGTTCAAACAAGAGGGTTTTAACCATGACAATGAAATCAATTCGCTACAATAGAGATGAAATGGCATGCCAATGCTTATGTTCAAAATAGCGCAAAAGAAAGAGCAGGTCAGTTTTGTAGGGGGAGAACACATTGATCTGAAAAAAATATAAATATAAGAGCCAATATAAAATTAAGAAAATTATAATTCAAAATCTAAAGAGAACCTTATGGTTCTCTTTTTTATATCTATTTATTCTCAGATTCAATTTCTCGTACAGCATTGTGTACTTGTATAGGCTCGATATGCAGTAACTTCTTGCCAAAACTACGCAACCACCACACCAGTTGAGATGTAAAAGGTACGGTCGCTGTAACTTCTACGATATTTTCTTCAAGTGGAATTATAGTTTGGTCTTTACTTAACTGACTTTCATAGAAAGTTCTAGCAGTTTGCTCTGTCATGGTTAATGTGAGTTGAATAGACTCAGTTGGTTGCTTGTAGTCCACTCTAAAGCCTAAAGCGCCTGAATCGATATAATGATCAATATCAAAATTGACAGGATGCAGTGCTCGACTATCTAAGACTTTTGCTGATTTAAAACGGTGCAAGGCAAATGTTTGAACTTCAGTTTTGTCATGTCGGGTGCAAATTAAATAAATTACCGCACCTTTTTGTACCAAAGCCAAAGGATTTAAAATATAGGTTTTGTCCTCGCCCTGATTAACTCGTGCCCGATAAATACATTCTATTTGTTTGTCTTGGAGTAGACCTTCATAAATTGCTTGTTGAGCATTTCGATCGACTACAGGCGGGATAAGAGGTTGGCTGGCTGGTACGATGCGTACTCGGTTAATCCATTGCCTAACATTATTTTGTGTAGAGAGACTGCGTTTAGCCAAATCAAACCAAGGCCCCATCTCATCAAGCAGACTTGGTGGAAGTAAGTGTTTAAGATGCTCTTCAACCATCATAAATGTTACTGCCTGAGAGCTAGTCATGTGCGGTAAGCTCTGAATAGGCGCATCAGATTGCCATCGCCAGCCCTGAGGTACAGCCTTATTACTTTCTATTGGAAAGCGCTGAGCAATTTGATTTAAATCACGCTGAATTGTCCTTAAACTGATATCAATACCTTCACGTTCAAGCATTTCTTGTAACTCCCGCGTCCCGATCCACTTACCGGTAGGGAGGCGAGATAAAATCTGCCATTGGCGATATAAACTATTTGAAGTTTCTTTTTCTATTACAGACATAAGCGTAATACATCTATATCCAACTGCTTTGGTGTCAACACAATAAAAAATCTTTACACATTTAGCAAGTTTGTCAGATTCGGTTTATAGGTCCTTTTACAATCAATGTTAAGATTTAGAAGAAGAAAGTTATAACAAAGCATCGTAAAAATATTAAAGATATATAAATGGCACTGAAATTGCTTATTTAAAAATGAAATATAGATAAATGATAAGACGAGGTGGTTATGTCAGAACAAGAGCATGAATTACATATAGATAATGATTTTTTTATACAAGAGCAGACGACTAAGGCGATCATTAACCCAACCTCTTTTTTAGAACATATTTCCGTACAAACCAACCTATTTGAGCAGCTAAAATCACAGTTTTTTAATGAGATGCTTGATGATGTAACATCAAATGGTGCGGCTTCTAAAAAAATTGAGCAATGGTTGAGTATCCGTACTTTAGATGAATTAAAAGAATTGAATGCTCAAGCGAAGCAACATTTTCTTTATCACGGCATTACTTTTAACGTATATGGTGATAAAGAAGGTGCAGAGCGAACAATTCCTTTTGACTTAATTCCAAGGGTGATTGAAAAAAAACAGTGGGAGAAAATAGCTTCGGGCTGTGCACAGCGTGTTAAAGCTTTAAATTACTTTTTAGATGATATTTATCATGGACAACATATTTTAAAAGAACAGCTCGTTCCCGAAGAGCAAATTATGGGAAATGATGCTTTTCAGCCACATATGCTTAAACATTCTCTGAAAGGTAAAATTTATTCACAAATTAGTGGAATTGATATTATCCGTGATGGTGACGGAGAATTTTTTGTACTTGAGGATAATTTAAGAACACCTTCTGGCGTGTCTTATATGATCGAAAGCCGAAAAATTAGCCAAGAATTGATGCCGGAGCTATGTGCAACCAATAATTTACAGGGAATTGAGCATTATCCAAAACTTTTAAAAGAAATATTGCAGGAAAATTCACCTGCGGACAGACCTTTTATTGTGGTGCTAACACCGGGACGTTTTAACAGTGCTTACTATGAGCATGCTTTTTTAGCACGTGAAATGGAGGTGCCACTGGTTACGAATCGGGATTTATTTGTAGAAAATGATCAAGTTTTTGTTAAAACGATTCGTGGGCGTCAAAAAGTAGACGTAATTTATCGCCGTTTAGATGATGATTTTCTGGATCCTTTAGCATTTCGACCAGACAGTGCTTTAGGCGTAGCGGGTCTTATGTCTGCTTATTTGCAAAAAAATGTTGTTATAGCAAATGCGCCTGGAACAGGTGTGGCTGATGATAAATCTATTTATCCTTATGTGGATCAAATGATTCAATACTATTTGGGTGAAACACCAATTCTAAAAAATGTACCTACTTACCAGTGCCGTAAAGATGAGCACTTAGATTATGTACTTTCTAATCTGGACCAATTAGTTGTTAAAGAAGCACAGGGTTCAGGTGGTTATGGCATGTTAATTGGGCCTAAAGCAACCTCGTGTGAAATTGATGACTTTAGAAAAAAATTGATCGCCACACCTCATATGTACATTGCACAACCTACCTTGGCCTTATCTGTTGCTCCAACTTTAACTACATCTGGGGTGGCTGAACGTCATATTGACTTACGTCCATTTGTATTGAGTTCACCTTATCGTACAGAAATAGTGCCGGGTGGCTTAACGCGAGTGGCCATGCAGGCTGGTTCTTTAGTCGTAAATTCGTCCCAAGGTGGTGGCATAAAAGATACATGGGTGGTTGAAACATTACATTCCTAATTGTGGGTTAAAGAGGAACTTTATGGTTTTACTCAATTCGAGTGCGCATCAAATATATTGGTTGGGTCGATATTTAATGCGAGTTAAATTTGCAGCCTCTCATTTACCCTTTACACAAGATGAGAAAGCAACAAAATTTGCAGCAGCATTTGGTCTGGTAATAGAAAATGCTGAATTACTAAATCACTATATGTTAGACAAGAAGCAAACATTTTCATTACTGAACCAGCTCGTTATTGCTAAAGATAATATTCAGGAACTAAGAGGTATATTGTCATCAAATGCTTATGCAGAATTAAATAATGTTATTAACACGCTTCAAGCCCAACCTGAGGCTCTGAGAAAAGCTGTTGAACAATGTACCCATATACTAGAAGCGGAGAATGACGATGTTTGTTTATTTCTGCATTTAGGTCAAAAAATAGAGCAATTTGATATAGAACTACGTTTTGGGCAAGATTTATCCGGCCTCGTGTCAGAGCTAGATGTTGTGGTGCAACGGCTTGTTAGCTTAGGTTGGGAGAATATAGATCAAAATTGGCAAGTACTAAAGCATCAGCTAACGTGGGACGCTTATTATACTTTTACACAGCAGCTGGAAAATATGTTTGAGGTCTGATTATGAAATTGATGGTTAATCATCAAACGCATTATAGCTATACTGAAACTGCTCAAAACAGTATTCAGTATATTAAAATGATGCCTCAAACATCACCGCATCAACATGTTATGAATTGGGCGATTAGCGTGCCGGGTGACAAAACGATAAAAAGGGACATATTTAACAATGTATGGATGACAGCTAGCCAGCGTTATCAATACCAACATCTTACATTTATGGCTCAAGGAATCATTGAACTTCAAAATGTAGAGCTAGGTTGTGTAAATCTATCTACACCGACAAATTTGTTTTTGCAGATGACAAGTGCAACCCGATGTGATTTGGCAATGTTGGACTTTGCCAAAAATATTGTGGTGGTCAAAGACCGACAGCATATTGCATTATTAAGTGAACATATTTTGCAGAAAATACTCTATCAGCCTGAAAGTACTTCGGTTCAGACAACTGCAACTGAAGCATTTCATGCTGGTCAGGGTGTATGCCAAGATCATGCTCATGTTTTAATTGCGATGTGTCGTGCGCTACAATTACCGGCACGTTATGTTTCTGGTTATCTATTTGATCAAAACTATCCGCACCTTGCCAGTCACGCTTGGGCGGAAGTATTTTTAGAAAATCAGTGGTATTGTTTTGATGTAAGCAATCAGTTGTTTACACCCAAACATCATATCTACCTTGCAGTAGGCCGTGACTATCTTGATGTGGCACCAATTCGTGGTGTAAGAGAGCAAGGTGGGGTAGAAAACATGATGTCTGTGGTTCAGGTGTTGGCATGTTGAATGTAAAGAGAATGAAATGACCTATTGTTGTGCGCTTAGATTGGAACAAGGTTTAGTGTTTATTAGTGACACGAGAACTAATGCAGGAGTTGATCATATTTCTGTGTTCCGAAAATTGCATACTTTCGGCGTTACCGGAGAGCGTTTCATGGCTTTACAAACAGCAGGTAATTTGGCGACCACACAAGCTGTTATAGGTCATTTGCAAAATGCGCTTACTTTACAGCAAGAACCTAACTTATATAGTGTCAATACGATGTTTGAGGCGGCTGAACTGATTGGTAAAACCTTAAAAAGTGTTTTAGAGGATATTAGTTCAGATACTCAAGAACAAATGAATTATGCGTGTAGTATTTTAATAGGTGGGCAAATTAAAGGCGGTGAAATGCAGCTTTATAATATCTATCCGCAAGGTAATTTTATTTGTGCAACTACGGATACCCCCTATTTTCAAATAGGAGAAAGCAAATACGGAAAACCTATTTTGGATCGTGCTCTATATTATGCGATGCCGCTAGATGATGCATTACGTTGTAGTTTGATTTCTTTTGATTCAACCTTGCGCTCAAATGTTTCTGTTGGCTTGCCGCTTGATGCATTGGTTTACAACAAAGATAGTTTTGTTATTCCGATGGGGAAACGAATTACCGAAGATGATCCGTATTTTTCACAAATTAGTAAACAATGGTCTGATACTTTACGCCGTGGTTTGCAAGAATTGCCAAAACCGACTGATGATTATTGGCGATAAAATTTTTAAAAGCTCATAAAAAAATCCAAGCATGCTTGGATTTTTTTATATTTTATTATTTAACTGCTTTTACGAATAGGGCGATTACTTAAGCGACAGAGTAATTCATATCCTATTGTTCCGTTTGCATCGGCGACATCATCAACTAAACGGTGTGTTCCCCAAAGTTCGACTTGAGAACCTAATTTAACTTGAATAGCTGTAACGTCAATTGCAAGCATATCCATGCTGACTCTGCCGACTACAGGACATAATTGCCCGTCAATCGCTACATAATTTTGTTTAATATAAGCTCTCGGGTATCCGTCACCATATCCAATAGAAACTATTGCAATATCCATTTTTTGTTGCGCACAGAAGGTTGAACCATAACCTACATGTTCTCCAGCTTGAATATTATTCAATGCAATCACTTCTGCTGTAAAGGACATGACTGGTTTTAGGTCAAGATCATGTACTGTTTTATCTGCAAAAGGCGAAGCGCCGTAAAGCATAATACCTGGGCGAACATAGTCAAAATGTAATTCTGACCATTTATAAATAGCAGCAGAATTACAGCAAGATGCTAAAACTGGATCACAAGCTTGCTTAACCTGTAAAAATTGTTGTTTTTGCTGCTCGTTGAGGGGATGGTCCACATCTGCATTTGCGAAATGCATCGCTAATACACAGGTAAAGCCTTCAGATTTTAAAGTTTTAATGACCTCAATAATTTCAGGAACTTTAAATCCTAAACGGTTCATGCCGCTATTGAGCTTAATCCAGACTTTTAGGCCTTGAGCGATGTATTCTTGCTTATGTTTAATTAACCACTCAAACTGCTGTTGATGGTGAATCACACATTCAAATTTTTGCTCAATTGCAATAGGCATTTCATCTTCAGAAAATGCCCCTTCAATTAAAGTAACAGGTTGCTGAAATCCAAGTTCGCGAATTTCCAAACCTTCTTGTAGGCAGGCGACACCAAAGGCATCTGAGGCATTTAAGGCTGCTAAACAGTCTTTGATTCCATGTCCGTAAGCATTAGCTTTCACCATACTTACAATTTTTGAATTTGCTGCGAGTTGTTTGACACGGTTTAAATTATATTGAAGCGCATGGCGATCAATATAAACTGTTGCTTGGCGCACCCTCATTTACTCCTTTGGGCTAGAGATAGAGTTTATTCTTCATCATCATATTGGCTGTAATACTCAGGAGAGAGATTACTAAATCGAGTATATTGACCTTCAAAGGCAAGACGAACTGAACCAATTGGACCGTTACGCTGTTTACCAATAATAATCTCTGCGGTACCGGCTTCTTTCGACTCTTTGTTATAAACCTCATCACGGTAAATAAACATAATCAAGTCGGCATCCTGCTCGATCGCACCAGATTCACGTAAGTCTGACATTACTGGGCGTTTATTTGGTCGGTTTTCCAGACTTCGGTTGAGCTGGGAAAGTGCGATAACAGGGCAGTGCATTTCTTTTGCTAAAGCTTTCAAGCTACGTGAAATTTCTGAAATCTCACCCACACGGTTATCACCCATGCCAGGAACTTTCATGAGCTGTAAATAATCGACCATGATACAGCCGATTTTACCATCATGCATTTTGGCAATGCGTCGAGCACGGGCACGAAGTTCCGTTGGAGGTAGGGCAGATGAGTCATCAATATACAAATGCATTTGTTGAAGCTGCAAAATTGTGCCAGTAACTTTGGTCCATTCATCAGCATCTAAGTTCCCCGAACGTAAATGTCCTTGGTGAACTTTACCCATTGCAGAAATAAGACGCATCGCAATTGAGTCTGCTGGCATCTCCATTGAGAATACCAGAGCGGGTAGCTTGTTATATTGTAGAACGCTTTCAACCAAATTCATGGCGAAAGTGGTTTTACCCATAGATGGACGTGCAGCAACAATAATTAAGTCACCAGCTTGCATACCAGATGTTTTATTATCAAGTTCTAAGAAGCCGGTGGTTAAACCAGTAATATTGCCATCAAGTTTTGAAAGCTCATCAAGTTTACTAATTACATCGGCAGTTACAGAGCTAATAGATTTAGGACCTGCATCTTTTTTATTGTTATTGTGCTGTTCTGCTAAAGAGAAAATACTGGTTTCTGCTAGATCTAGAATTTCACTAACACCTCGACCTTTTGTGTCATAAGCATTTTGTAAAATTTCAGTACTGACTTTAATCATACTACGAAGCGTAGAGAACTCTTTAATTTTGGTGGCATAAGTTTCCAAGTTGTAGAAACTTGATGGTGAATCAGCCATAAGCTGCATTAAATATTCTTCGCCGCCAATGGCATCAAGTAAATTTTGTTTTAAAAGCCAATCGCTAACTAACACCGCATCATAAGGTGAATTTTCTTGTGCGAGTTTTTCGATTGCACGGTAAATATATTTATGGCGAGTCGCATAGAAATCATTTTCTTTTAACATATCACTAACTTGCTCGAAAGATTCGGCAACTGTCATTAGTGCAGCAAGTACAGCTTGCTCAATGGCTAAATTGTGTGGGGGAGTGCGAAACTCTTTAAGTTGACCTGATTCACTCGTCTTATTTTCTGTTGGAGATGAACGGGTTAAAGAACTGGCATTCGCCTGAGACATAATTAGACCTGATGATAAAGAAAGGTGTACGCAAATAGCCTGTGAGGCCGAGAACTATCTTAAAACAAAATTAAATAAACTACCTAATTAAAAAACCAATTAAACTAAAGAACTGATCAGGAATTAATATATCTTATTTTAAAAATAGGGCACATAAAAAAAGAGCATGCAAAAGCATGCTCTTTTTTTGATGAGAAATTACTCAGATACGATAGTAACGAGAACTTCTGCAACAACATCATGATGCAATTGGATTGCGATGTTGAATTCACCAGTGTGACGAAGCGCGCCATTCGGTAAACGAACTTCTGCACGGTCAACTGTAAGACCAGCATTCGTTAAAGCGTCAGCGATGTCACGAGTACCGATAGAACCGAAGAGTTTACCTTCGTCACCAGCTTTAGCAGTGATAACGATGTTAACTTCATTCAATTGTTCAGCACGTGCTTGAGCAGCAGCTAAAATTTCAGCTTCTTGCTTTTCAAGTTCAGCGCGACGAGCTTCGAAAGCAGCAGTGTTAGCTTCAGTAGCTGCAACTGCTTTACCTTGAGGGATAAGGAAGTTACGGCCGTAACCAGCTTTAACTGATACTTTATCGCCTAATTTACCAAGGTTTTTAATGCGTTGTAATAAGATAACGTCCACAGATCACCTCACTTATGGTTGTCAGTGTACGGAATCAAAGACAAATAGCGAGCTTGTTTGATAGCAAGTGCTAATTGACGTTGATAACGAGCTTTAGTACCAGTGATACGGCTAGGAACAATCTTGCCGTTTTCAGTGATGTACTGTTTTAAAGTGTCGATATCTTTGTAGTCGATGTACACAACATTCTCAGCTGTAAAGCGGCAGAACTTGCGACGACGGTAAAAACGTGCCATTGATGTTCTCCTTATTCAGCTTCGTGAGTAACTTGCTGTGCTTCTTCGCGTTGAGCTTTACGCGCACGCTTTTCTTCAGCACTTTTAGCAAGCAATGACTCTTCAGTGATTGCGTGTTCACGACGGATGATAAGGTTACGAATGATCGCGTCATTATAACGGAATAATTCTTCTAGCTCATCAAGCGTAGTTTGACCACATTCAACATTCATAAGAATGTAGTGTGCTTTGTGAATTTTGTTAATTGGGTAAGCCAATTGACGACGGCCCCAATCTTCTAAACGGTGAATTTGACCTTCAGCTTCTTTGATCTGAGAGATATAGCGTTCAACCATACCTACAACTTGATCGCTTTGATCTGGGTGTACTAAAAGTACGATTTCGTAATGACGCATTGTCAGCTCCTTACGGTTTAAACAGCCCCTAATAAATAAAAAATTAGAAGCAAGGAGTCATAACTTAATAAGTTATGTCGCAAAATTTGCGAAGGCTGAATTATAGGTAAAAATTCGACTAAAAACAAATTTTTTGATGAGAAAAGTAAAATTTCTTTACTATAAGGAGGAAATCCTCCCTTATTTAAAAGAGAGGAAGATTTGGAGCAGGGGATTGATAGGTAAAGCTAAAGCTTAAACTTAACAAGGTAATTAATATGACCGAGTAAAGGAAAAAACGTTTAGCCCAAAGTTGGTCATTTTCAGCTTTAAATCCAATAATTGATAAATATAACCAATATGCTGTTAATGCATTAAAGGTTACTAGGAAAAATATATTGGTATAGCCAAAACAATATAAACCATTCAATACGGCTGCAAACAACAGAATATAAATGACACACTCTACTTTCGTGCGATAAATAGAACGTGCAACTGGCAGAATGGGGATTCCCGCATTTTTGTAATCGTCAAAACGATAAATAGCAATTGCCCATGAATGTGGCATTTGCCATAGCGCATAAGCCAAAAACAAAAGTAAGGCGGCTACATCAAAATGATGAGTTACTGCTGTATAACCAATAACAGGAGGACTCGCTCCGGAAATACTACCAATTACGGTTTGATGGATTGAGGTACGTTTTGTCCACAAACTATAAAAACCGACATAGACAATAAAACCAATTATTGCAAACAAAAAAGCGTAAGCATTTACACCGAACCACAAAATACTAAAACCGATAAATCCCAGAACAAATGCATATATAAGTGCAACAGCAGGAGAGATGGTTTTTTTGACCAATGCGCGGTTTTGCGTGCGCTGCATTTTGATATCGATATCTTGGTCTATCACATTATTTACAACACAACCAGAAGCTACAACTAAAGTTGTTCCAAGTAAGGTGAGTAGTAATAATAAGATGTCTATAGAGCCTTGGGCGGCTAAGAAAAAGCCGCCCAAGGTGGTAATGAAATTACCGAAGAGAATTCCTGGTTTAGTCAGGAATAGATATTTTTTCAACATGACAATCAGTTTAGATCATCATATTGTAGTGAAGGTAATTCATAATCCACACAGAACCGATTAAAAGTACCGCGATACATAAGATTGTGTAGATAAATGCAATCATATTCCAACGTTGTTCAGATGATGTATTCATGTGTAGGAAGTACACAAGTTGTACAAGAACCTGAGCAACAGCAGTGATTGCAATTACTGTAACTAAGATGCCACGACTGAAACCACCCGCCATCACCATCCCGAACGGGATGATGGTGAGGATAACAGAAAGGATAAATCCAACAGTGTATTGTTTAAAGTTACCGTGTGACGCACCTGCAGCATTATGATCATGACTACTCATTAGAGAACTCCCATTAAGTAAACTACGCTGAATACACAGATCCAAACGATGTCAAGGAAGTGCCAGAACAAGCTTAAGCAAGCAAGACGACGTGTATTCGGTAAAGTCAAACCATTCTTTTTGATTTGATACATCAAAACTAACATCCACACTAAACCAGAAGTTACGTGGATACCGTGTGTACCAACCAAAGTAAAGAACGATGATAAGAATGCACTGTGAGTTGGACCATGACCAGCATGTACAAGGTGATGGAACTCATAGATTTCCATTCCGATGAACGTTGCACCAAATAAGAAAGTAATGAATAACCAAGTGATTACTTGATTTACATTCTTTTTATAAGATGCAAGTACAGCAAAACCGAAAGTTACCGATGAAATCAATAAGGCAAATGTTTCAGTTAACACGTAGCCTAATGAGTCATGGAACAGGTCATATGCACTTGGAGTTCCTGGTGGAATATGACTGCTTAATACAGCGAACGCAATGAAGAGTGATCCGAAAAGAATCAAGTCACTCATCAAGTATGTCCAGAAACCAAAGACCGTTA
This sequence comes from Acinetobacter sp. AOR14_HL, assembly GCF_027855175.1. Taxonomy (NCBI): domain Bacteria; kingdom Pseudomonadati; phylum Pseudomonadota; class Gammaproteobacteria; order Moraxellales; family Moraxellaceae; genus Acinetobacter; species Acinetobacter sp. AOR14_HL. Next base: position 71,371 of record NZ_JAKTII010000004.1, read on the forward strand.
AATCGGTATCATCATGTTCATGATGACCATCGTGGCCGTGGTTGTCGTGATGAAGTACTTCAGCCATTTCCTTAGTCCTTCTTCAAGTGTTTTTCAAGTAAAGCATAGCGTTCGTTTTCAATACGCTCAACTTCAGCAGCTGGAACGTAGTAATCAACATTCTTAGTGAATGAGCTTACGATCAAGCTAACAACAGCTGAAACGAATGAAACAACAACAAGCCACCAAATATGCCAAATGAGTGCAAAGCCAAGGATCGTAATGAACATTGCAATGACAAAACCAGCAGCACGATCAGTCGGCATGTGGATGTCTTCATATTTAGTGTTGCGTGCGTATGCTACACCATTTTCTTTGTCAGTCCAGAAACGGTCAATACCGCTTGCATCTGGTTCATGCGCAAAGTTATAGAACGGAGCAGGGGAAGAAGTTGCCCATTCAAGCGTACGTGCATCCCATGGATCGCCTGTAAGGTCCATGTTGTCTTTGCGTTGTAAGAAACCAACAATGATTTGCATTAAGAAACATGCAATACCAATCGCAACGAGAACAGCACCAAATAATGCAATTGCAAGGTAAGGATCCCATTCTGGGTTGTCATATGTATTCAAACGACGAGTCATACCCATGAAACCAAGGATATAAAGTGGCATGAATGCAAAATAGAAACCGAAGAACCAGAACCAGAACGCAGCTTTACCCCATGCTTCATTGAGCTTCCAACCAAACATTTTTGGCCAGTAGTAAATGATGCCGGCAAACATACCAAACACCACACCACCGATAATTACGTTATGGAAGTGAGCGATCAAGAATAATGAGTTGTGTACAAGGAAGTCCGCAGGTGGAACAGCCATAAGTACACCAGTTAAACCACCAATACCAAATGTTATAAGGAAGCCAAGCGTCCATAACATTGGAGTAGTAAAGGTGATGCGACCTTTATACATAGTGAATAACCAAGAGAAGATTTTCACACCAGTAGGAATCGCAATAACCATGGTCATGATACCGAAGAACGCATTAACGTTCGCACCAGCACCCATGGTAAAGAAGTGGTGAAGCCATACAACGAACGCAAGAACAGTAATCGCGATAGTTGCATACACCATAGACTTATAACCGAACAACGCTTTACGAGAGAAGGTTGCAACGATTTCTGAGTATAGACCAAATGCTGGTAATACCAAGATATATACTTCAGGGTGACCCCATGTCCAGATCAAGTTCACATAAAGCATTGGGCTACCGCCAAGCTCATTTGTGAAGAAATGGAAACCGAAGTAACGGTCTAGAGTTAACATTGCAAGTGTACCTGTTAATACAGGGAACGATGCAATGATTAATACAGCCGTACAAAGTGAAGTCCACGTAAAAATAGGCATATCCATCAATTTCATGCCAGGTGCACGCATTTTGATGATGGTAACGAAGAAGTTAACACCAGATAAAAGCGTACCTAGACCAGAAACCTGAAGTGCCCAGATATAGTAGTCAACACCTACACCAGGAGAATATTGAATGCCAGACAGAGGAGGGTAAGCCATCCAACCAGTCGCAGCAAATTCACCTAATACAAGTGAAAGCATCATCAAACCAGCAGCACCAGCGAATAACCAGAAGCTTAACGAGTTCAATAATGGGAATGCAACGTCACGAGCACCAATCTGTAAAGGTACAGAGATGTTCATCATACCAACAACGAGACCCATTGCTACGAAGAAGATCATGATTACACCGTGTGCGGTGAAGATCTGGTCGTAATGGTCTGGATGTAGATAACCTTCGCCGCCGCCTTTAGCGAGGAAAAGTTGTAGACGCATCATAATTGCATCGGCGAAACCACGCAAAAGCATGACCACAGATACAAGAATGTACATGATACCAATTTTTTTATGGTCTACCGTAATAAACCACTCATTCCACAAATATCCCCATTTTTTGAAATAGGTGATACCGCCAAGCACAGCAATTGCACCAAGTGCCATAAGGACCATGGTGACAAGCACGATTGGCTCTGTCGGGATAGAGTCCCAACCCAGTTTACCAAAAATCATATCCATGTCTTATTCCCCTTGAGCAGCGTGTTCAGCTGCAGCATGAGTGTCAGCTGTTGCATGTGCAGCAGAGTGGTCAACACCATGATAGTTACTCATATAATGGTTGATAATTGTTTCAAACAATTTTGGTTCAACTGAAGAGTAATAAGTCACAGGGTGTGGCTTAGTCGGGAACGGTTTCATAGCTTCAGCTTTAGCAAGCGCTTCTTCGTCACCAGCAGCTTTAGCACGATTTACTAAATGCTCGATTTGGTGCTTAGAACGGTCACCATCACGTAAGGTTGCCAATTCAGCTTGGTCAAGCGTAGTTTTTTGAACTGCTTCTGGGTTAATGGTAGAACCATTACCTGCTTTAACAGCTGCTACCCATTCGTTGAATTGTTGCTCTGTAACACTGTGCGCCTTGAAACGCATTTGAGAGAAACCGTAACCTGAGTAGTTAGAAGAGAAACCACGATATACACCAGGTTCATTTGCTAACAAATGAAGGTGAGTTTGCATACCTGCCATTGCATAAATCTGGCCGCCTAACTGTGGAATGAAGAATGAGTTCATTGTAAAGTTAGAGGTGATTTTAAAGCTTAACGGAGTTTTTTCAGGGAAACGTACTTCGTTAACTGTTGCAATGTTTTGTTCAGGATAAATGAAGATCCACTTAAACTGTTCAGCAACAACTTGAATAGTTAAAGGAGCTTTATCTGATTCTAAAGGACGGTATGGGTCATACTTGTGGGAACCCCACCAAGTTAACCAAGCTAAAATACCAATAATAATGACAGGGATACCCCATACTACAACTTCAATTGTAGTTGAGTGTGCCCATGTAGGTTTATAGTCTGCATCTTTATTTGACGCGCGATATTTCCAACCAAACCATAATGCCATGATGATTGAAGGAATCACCACAAGTAACATTAAATAGATCGCAGTCATCATAAGGTCACTTTGACCTTGACCAACTGGACCTTTAGAGTTTAGAAGTACCATATCACCACCACACCCAGTCAAAAGTGCGGCAAGCGTTGATAAAGACAATACAGCTAAAATCGTTTGTCTCATTTTACAACCTCGGTGAAGAGTCCCATTCCCTAATTAAATATGGGATAGCGATTAAAGTGTCGCATGATTGAGAACGCTAATCCTTAAATTTAGACTTCTCAATTATATGACACCGCTACGTTGTAGGGCATTATGCCTCATATCGACAAACTAAGCTATACATAAAGTAGCCTGAAATAATTGTTTTAAAACCCGATTTTTTTTGTAGGGTATCGAATCTATATGGAGCTTTTATTTAAATATCAACTCTCTATAGAAAAAAGGAGGCAGGGTGCCTCCTTTTTTTTTAGACCTTAAATGAATGAGTCATTCACTATCATTTGATCACTTTTGTTCTTGCAATTTTGTCATGTAGCGCCTGTCTCTTTTGCCCTAATGCAAAAGCGTAGTCAATAATTGTACTAATAGGCATAAACAACAAGTTGAGTATGATGAAAACAATACTTCTTAATAAGAAGATGCGAGTTAAATTAACTTTACCATTGCTTTCGGCATCTACAATTTTAATTCCAACAATTTTCTTACCTATACTTTGTCCAAACTTTGTTAAAAGAAAGGCTTGAATTGCAAGCATGATTACGACGTAAACAAGCATAGAATGCCAAGCTTCTATAGGGATTAAAGTGAAAAGCTGGTGTTGTAGTTCTGCTGCTTTAGTTGAAGCAACTTCAGTTGATTGCATTTGTTTTTGCAATTCAAATAATTGCTTATACTGAGATTCATTAAAGAAAAAAGAAGGAATTGCAGCTATTGGTAACCAAAGCAATAAATCAATAATTTTTGCCAAAGCTCGAGATGGAATAGAGGCAAGTTCGTGAATTTTAGGCTCTACACGAACTTGACGAATCGTTTCATTAGATGAGCTGTTTGTGTTTATGACAGGTGCAGAATAACCGATAGGTTGATATACAAGTTTACCTTGGGTTAATTCTCCTAAAGCTTTCCATTCTGTCATGCCTTCATGCCAAGCTAAATCAGTTAACAAAATTTGTTGGCTAGCCAACATTTGATTTACTTGCTCTAAGGTGTAAGGCCCAGCTTGTTGATTATTACGTGCCAAGTAAATTTGCATAAATAAAAATTCTCTGTTCTAAAGATGAAAAAAGACCCACGGATGGGCCTTTTTTTATAACATATTAGATTTGTTTGATTTTTTCTTCAGCAAGGAAGAACCATGTATCTAAAACTGAGTCTGGGTTAAGAGAAACAGACTCAATACCTTGTTCCATTAACCACTTTGCAAGATCAGGATGATCTGAAGGACCTTGACCACAGATACCTACATATTTACCCGCTTTACGGCAGGCATGGATTGCCATTGAAAGAAGTGCTTTAACTGCTGCATCACGTTCATCGAATAGATGCGAAACAATACCTGAGTCACGGTCAAGACCGAGCGTTAACTGAGTTAAATCATTCGAACCGATAGAGAAACCATCGAAATGCTCTAGGAATTGTTCAGCTAATAGGGCGTTAGTTGGTAATTCACACATCATGATTACTTTTAAGCCGTTCTCACCACGTCTCAAACCATTTTGTGCTAGTAACTCAATAACGCGTTTTGCTTCAGATACAGTACGTACAAAAGGAATCATGATTTGAATATTGGTTAGACCCATTTCATCACGAGCTTTCTTAAGTGCACGGCATTCTAATTCGAAACAGTCACGGAAGTTATCAGATACATAACGGCTTGCACCACGGAAACCGAGCATTGGGTTTTCTTCTTCAGGCTCGTATAACTTACCGCCAATCAAGTTTGCATATTCATTTGATTTGAAGTCAGACATACGAACGATAACTGGCTTGTCACCGAATGCAGCAGCAAGAGTTGCAATACCTTCAACCAATTTTTCAACATAGAAATCTACAGGTGAAGCATAGCCCGCAGTACGAGTTAGAACCGCAGCACGAGTTTCACGAGGTAGGCTATCAATGTTGAGTAGGGCTTTAGGATGCACGCCGATCATACGGTTAATAATGAACTCAAGACGAGCAAGACCAATACCTTCATTTGGAATTTGAGCAAAGTCAAACGCGCGGTCAGGGTTACCTACGTTCATCATAATTTTGAACGATAGCTTAGGCATAGATTCAATTGAGTTGCGTTGAACTTCGAAATCTAAAGCACCTTCGTAAATGAAGCCAGTATCACCTTCAGCACAAGAAACTGTTACTTCTTGACCGTCAGTCAATACTTCTGTTGCGTTACCACAGCCGACAATAGCAGGTACACCAAGTTCACGTGCAATAATTGCCGCGTGACATGTACGACCACCACGGTTAGTAATAATTGCCGCGGCACGTTTCATTACCGGTTCCCAATCAGGGTCGGTCATATCTGATACAAGAACGTCGCCTTCTTGAACTTTGTCCATTTCTTTAATTGAGCTAATGATGCGGACTTTACCAGAACCAATACGTTGACCAATTGAACGACCTTCACAAAGAACAGTACCTCTTTGTTTAAGAAGATAGCGCTCCATTGTGCCTACATTTTGACGGCTTTTTACCGTTTCAGGACGAGCTTGAACAATATAAATTTGACCATCATCGCCATCTTTCGCCCATTCGATATCCATTGGCGCACCGTAGTGCTGCTCAATAATAAGCGCTTGTTTAGCTAGTTCTTGTAACTCATGATCATTTAAAGCAAATTGTTGGCGCTCTTGTTTCTCAACATCAACAACGACAACAGATTTACCAGCAGAACCTTCTTCACCATAAATCATTTTCTGGTGTTTTGAACCAAGGTTGCGGCGTAAAACTGAATGTCTACCAGCATTTAATAGTGGTTTAGATAAGTAAAATTCATCTGGGTTAACTGCACCCTGTACAACCATTTCACCTAAACCATAAGATGCGGTAATAAACACAACTTCGCGGAAACCAGACTCGGTATCAAGTGTAAACATTACACCCGCAGCGCCAGTTTCAGAGCGAACCATACGCTGAACGCCTGCAGAAAGTGCAACGACGTCATGGTCAAAACCTTGATGTACACGGTAAGAAATTGCACGGTCATTATATAAAGAAGCAAATACTTCTTTAATCGCAATAAGAACGTTATCAATACCGCGAATATTCAAGAAAGTTTCTTGCTGACCTGCGAATGAAGCATCTGGTAAATCTTCAGCAGTTGCAGATGAACGAACGGCAACCGCGATTTCTGGGTTGCCGTTAGAAAGTGTTGTAAAAGCGGCGCGAATTTCTTGTTCTAGGCTTGCAGTGAGTGGAGTCTCTACAATCCATTGACGAATTTTAGCACCTGTTTCTGCAAGAGCATTTACATCATCAACATTGAGTTGAGCAAGTTCTGCTTGAATTCGAGCGTTAAGACCGCTTTGATCTAAGAACTCACGATAGGCATCAGCAGTAGTTGCAAAACCGCCTGGTACCGATACACCAGCATTTGATAAATGACTGATCATTTCACCCAAAGATGAGTTTTTCCCACCTACGAGTTCGACATCGTGTTTCCCTAATTTTTCTAGACCGATTACGCGCGCTTCCAAAGTTTTCACTCCACTTTTGCAGTATTAATGTCTATCTTGGCATGAAATTATAAAAATAAAGTGCTTAGTTGAGAATTATACTAAGCGACAGTCATGTAAGATCAGTTTACTATAAAGATTATATAGTACTAAGACAAATGTTTAAGGAGAATTTTAATGTCAGAAAGTAAACAATTTAAGCGAAGCGTTTTTTTTATTTCTGATGGAACTGCAATTACTGCAGAGACTCTTGGACATTCGTTATTAGCACAATTTCCCAATGTAGATTTTGATATTCATATCATGCCTTATATTGCAACCGAAGAGGCTGCAATGGAGATTGTAGTCGAGATTAATCGATGTCAAACCAAAGATGGTTGTCTGCCTTTAGTATTTGATACTTTAGTTGATCCACATGTGCGAGAAATCATTAATACTGCTAAAGCAGTTAATCTTGATGTATTTGAAGGTTTAATCAGTAAATTAGAACAAGAACTAGGTACGCCACCCACCACATTGGTTGGACAGACACATGCCGTGACTGATTCTGAGTCTTATAAGGCCCGTATTGATGCTGTTCATTTTGCGCTTGATAATGATGATGGAGCGCGTACTCGCCATTATGATAAAGCTGATTTAATCTTAATTGGAGTTTCTCGTTCGGGGAAAACGCCGACCTCTATTTACTTATCGCTTCAATTCGGTATTCGTGTTGCAAACTATCCATTAACAGAAGAAGATTTGGATGATAACCGTTTACCAGCAGTACTAAGACCACATCGTAATAAATTGTTTGGTTTAATGATTGATGCTGAGCGATTAGTTGCGATTCGTAGTGAGCGTAAAGCTAATAGTCGTTATGCAAGTTTTAGTCAATGCCAAATGGAACTTAGAGCAATTGAAGGAATCTATATTTCAGAAGGGATTAAATATTTAAACGTGACTGAAATGTCGATTGAAGAAATTTCAACGCGTGTTTTGCAGATGACCGGATTAAAACGTCGTATTGGTTAATTTAATCAACTGCTTATTTTAACCATTCGATTTATGTATATTAATTTATAAATAAATTGAGTGGTTTTTAAAAATATAAATACAATAAAAATAAAAGTTTTAAATATAAAACCAAACATTATTAAATGTTTTTTATTGGTTATAAACCTGTACTTCTTTTGCAACTCATTTGTAAATTTAAATAATACTATTGAAAAGAAGTGTATGTATTTTATTGTGCTGAAAAATGGTAATTGTTTAATTTTACTAAATATTTTAAAAAAACAATCAAAAAAAATCCATATTTCAAAAATGTTAACTAGATCACACTATTTTGATGTTGTGTGATTATTTATTTGTTTTTAATTATACTTTCCCACCTCGATATGGGACTATCCGATTATCAAAATGCTAAAAAAATGTGTTTTTTCATTGGTATACATCTTGCCTCTCAATTTATATGCTGCTCAAGTGGATGAATTGAGAGAGCAGGCTATTCACACTTATAAAACTGGACAAACTCACCAAGCAATATTTCAACTGGATCAATTGCTAAATAAATACCCGCATGACCAAAAATTGCTAGCTGATTATTTAGTTGTAATGTCAAATGAAAAAAATGATCTAGTAACTTTTTCTCAGCATTTAGCAAATATTAATCCGGTTACTTTTCCACAATATGGACAGTTACCTTTAATACGTAATTTTCGTGATTTTAAACACTTTAAAAATGCGATTGATTGGTCGAATAAATTTAATATTCAAAAAACACTTGATGGGCAGATTTTGTTAGCAGTTTTATATGCTGAAGCTCAGGATGTTGTAAAAGCCAAAGCACAGTTAGCACAAGTTAATAGTAAAAATTTGAAGACTGATCAACTCGTGCAAATAGCTTATGCCTATCGTGTTATCAATTTACCTGTAGATGCTTTATCTGCAATTGAACAAGCATATAAGCAACAGCCTAAGTCTTTTGCAGTTTTACAAGAATACAGTTATGACTTAGCGGCTGTGGGGGCTTATAACAAGGCACAGCAGTTATTGTTTGCTAGCGATAAAAATGCAGAAATAGAATCGTTACAACACTGGCTACAAGTCAGTGAGTTTTCTCAACGTGTAAATAATGCAATTGCTCGCTATAAATATTTGAATCGAGAAGGCATGTCCGATAGTGAAGGCTTTGCTGAACTTGATGCTGTATTGAAGCAAGGCGAGCAAATGCAGCCTTTGATTCAACCGTCAGACCCTAATTATTTAAGATTTCATTATGACTATATATATGCGTTAGATTTCCGTGGGCGTACTCGTACAGTCTTGGATCAATTTACTAAATTAAATATACCTTTAGAAAAACTACCTGCCTATATTCGTCATGCAATAGCTGATAGTTATTTAGCTGAAAGACAGCCACAGCAAGCTGAACTTGCCTTTAAAACCTTGCTTACGGAAAAAAACTATCCAGATATGACGGTATATACTGGACTGTACTATTCATATATTGAGCAAGAAAAATATAAACAAGCTGAACAATTTTTGAGTGAGGTTGATCGACTTGTTCCGATGTATAAATATAGTCAGGCAAAAGGTGTAGACAAAACAAGTCATTCCGACCGTGATGATTATATTAATTTACAGGGCATGCACTTAGCTTATGCAAATCATCTTGATCAAGCAGAAAAGCATTTTCAAAAACAAGTAGATCTTGCGCCTGCCAATGAAGGTTTAATTAATAATCTGGCTCGTGTTGAGCGTTGGAGAGATAAACCTCTACAGTCCAAGCAAACTATTTCTCGTTTAAATGGTTTAACACCTGTTGCCAAAGATACTCGAATTAACCAGATGCAAAATGCTCAGGCTTTAGGAGATATTCCAGAATGGCGTAAAAATACTGAAAGTCTTTTGGAGTATTACCCTGAAGATGGTGGAGTAATTAAAAGTCGAAAAGAGTTAGATGACCGCAATAGACCGACAATTTCTCACTCAACAACTTGGGGGCAAAGTAAGGCAGATAGTAGTAGCGATTCTGTGAGTGGTCAGAATGGTTTAAAAGACCGCGAAATGGAAACCCGTGTTAATAGTCCATGGATCAAAGATAATTATCGTTTATTTGCTTGGCATCAAGATCGTTACGGAGAATACCGTTTTGGTGATGTGCATGACCAACGCTATGGTGTCGGGGCTGAGTGGCAAGCAAACCGTAAGGCATTGTCGGCAATTTTGTCGCAAAGTACAGATGGTGGACAAGCAGGTGTTCGTCTCGATTGGTCGCAATGGTTAAATGACCACTGGCAGTATCAATTGCAATATGACAGTCAGGCTAATATTCCATTACAGGCAATTGATGCTGGTGAAGATGGACAAGCTTACCGTGCTGCTTTGACATGGCAAAAAGATGAGTCACGTCAGATTGGGGCGAGTTATGGTCTAACTGATATTAGTGATGGTAATAAACAACAAGAATTTTCGACTTTTTGGCGCGAACGATTATTTGATACGCCGCACCATATTACCTACGGGACCGTTCGTGGATTTTATGGCAGCAATAGCCAAGATCAGACTGCCTACTTTAGCCCCAGCAACCATTACAGTGCTGAGTTAAATTTAAGTCATGACTGGGTAACTTGGCGAGAATATGAGCGCTCATTTAAGCAGCATTTTGAAGCTGGAGTGGGACTCTATAAACAAGCAGATTACTCGGCTAGACCAACATACTCTCTGCAATATCAGCATCAATGGCAGCTCTCACGGACTTGGCAACTTAATTATGGAATAGGTTGGCAATACCATCCATACGATGGTCATGATGAACAGCATACCTACGGTATTTTCGGATTTGAAGGGCGTTTTTAATGAATAATATGATGTCAAAAATGTTGAGCTGTGTGTTTGCTTCAACATTATTACCCGTACAATTTTCTCATGCCCGCATTGAAACTGAACTACCAAAAAATCATACGGTTTCTTTAACTTTTCATGATGTGCGAGATGATGTGTTAAAGGAAGGTGACAGAGATGTTTATGCGATTCAGACAAAAAATCTGGCACAGTTTTTAGATTGGCTGAGTCAATCTGACTGGAAGCCGATTCGTTTAAAAGACATTGAGGAAGCTCGTAAGCAAGGTAAAGAATTGCCTCATAATTCTATTCTACTTACTTTTGATGATGGGGCTTTAAGTAGTTATAGCCGAGTATTTCCATTACTTAAGCAATATCAGATTCCGGCAGTTTTTGCTCTTCCGACCAGTTGGATAAATGGCAATACGCAGGCAGGTTATGAAGCCTATGGTCAAGGTAACTTGGTGAACTGGGCTCAAGTTCGTGAAATGCAAGCATCTGGTTTAGCTGAGTTTGCAAGCCATAGTGACGATTTACATCATGGCATATTGGCCAATCCTCAAGGCAATGAGCAACCTGCTGCGACTTCGTATGCATATTTAAAATCGCAATCACGTTATGAAACGGATGCAGAATATCAACAACGTATTTTGCAAGATTTGAAAAAATCTTACGCAGTTTTGAAAAAAGAAGTCGGTGTTAATCCCAAAGCAATTATCTGGCCTTATGGCGCCGTGAATGAGCAACTGGAAAAACTGGCACAGCAGGCAGGTTTTGATTTTTCTTTCAGTTTGGGTCGTGATGGTATGAATCGAGTGAGTGATTCAACATTTAAACGAAGCTTAGTTATAAACAATCCTACCGCTGAACAGCTCACTGAAGGCATGTTAAATATTTTAAATTTTGAAGAGTCTGATTTATTTAAACAGCCTCGTCACTTTGTGAGTATGGATTTAAAGCAGTTAGCAGCGCTACAAAACACCCAAACAGATGAAAAATTAGGGCAGCTGTTATCAAAACTATACAGCTTAAAAAACAATGCCTTAATCTTAAAACCTTTGGAAGATAAAGATGGAGATGGGCAATATGATGTTGCTTATTTCCCTACAGATAAAATGCCTGTTCAACAAGATATTTTAAACCGTAGTTTATGGCAGGCTCAAACTCGTGCGGGCCAAGCGGTAATATTAGAGTTACCTGCTTATCCTCAAAAAGATAAGCCATTTTTAGCAGTAGATTTGGCAAAAGATATTGCACGCTTAAATAGTAATTTAAGTGGTATTCAGCTTAATGCGGGCACATCTTTAAATTGCGAAATGCAAACAGTAACCGCTCAAGAGAATAGCTGTATTGAACAATCAAAACATCTTGCTCAACTTAGCCAACTTACTAAAAAAGCTGTAAAGCCTTATTTAAATATGAGTAACCAAGGGCAGTTTATTTTATTGCTTACTCCTGATCTAGACCATGTAGAAAATCTACCAGCACTTTTAAAAACACTTTTATCGCAACATGATTTGGTCAATTTGAAGTTCGACATGATTGGCAAGAAAAAGCAATTTAATCAGTTATTAGCACTTTTAAACATGCTTGATGAAAAAGATAAGCAAAGAATTATGCTGACTTTAGTGTTGCCAGAAAATGCTTCAAAGACCAATTGGGAAGAAGTACAGCAAGGGCTCTTTTCGATTCAGCGAACAGGGATTCAGAAGTTCGGGATTGATGGCTATAGTTTTGAAAAATCAAAAGATGTACATCAGTATTTATATAATCCGGTCAGTCTGAATGCTAGCCCTGTCATGTATCAGCCTTTTGCTGGATTAGTAGAGGGGAAAAAGTAATGAGAGTATTACTCGATATTCTATTTGCTTTTGCCTTTTTATATCCTTTACTCATGGCTTGGACATGGATGGTAGGAGGACTTTGGTTCTTTTTTAAAAGGGAATACCGCGAACAAACGCTGCCCGAACCAACCAGCGAAGGGTGCAGTATCATTATTCCGTGTTTTAACGAAGAAGCTCAGGTACGACAAACCATTCGTTATGCACTGCAAACTAAATATCCTAATTTTGAAGTGATTGCAGTCAATGACGGAAGTAGTGATAGAACAGCTGAAATTCTCGATGAATTGTCAGCGCAAGATTCACGACTTCGGGTTGTACACTTAGCTGAAAATCAGGGTAAAGCTGTAGCTTTAAGATCGGGAGTACTGGTCAGTAAATACGAATATCTTGTTTGTATTGATGGCGATGCACTATTGCATCCGCATGCTGTACTTTGGTTAATGCAGCCATTTATTAACTTCCCGCGAATTGGTGCTGTAACGGGTAATCCACGAATTTTAAACCGATCTAGTATTTTAGGAAAATTACAGGTTGGCGAATTTTCTTCGATTATTGGTTTAATTAAACGTGCCCAGCGTACATATGGTCGTATTTTTACAGTGTCTGGTGTGATTGCCGCATTCCGTAAAACAGCGCTCGTTCGAGTCGGGTTTTGGTCAGACGATAAAATTACCGAAGATATTGATATTTCATGGAAGCTACAGCTAGATCATTGGGATATTCAGTATATTCCACAAGCGCTTTGCTATATCTATATGCCCGAGACATTTAAAGGTTTATGGAAACAGCGCCTTCGCTGGGCACAAGGTGGGGTAGAGGTTCTTTTAGAATATATTCCACAAATGTTCAAATTGCGCGTACGTCGTATGTGGCCAGTGATGCTTGAAGCTCTTGTTAGTATTATCTGGTCTTATGTGATGATTATGATCTTCACTCTGTTTTTTGTGGGATTGTTTGTTGACTTACCTCTGCAATGGCAGATCAAAACACTGATGCCGCAGTGGTACGGCGTAATATTAGGCGGCACATGTCTGATACAGTTTTTGGTGAGTTTGTGGATTGATCAACGCTATGACCGCAGCCGCTTTTTTAGAAATTATTTTTGGGTCATTTGGTATCCGTTATTTTTCTGGCTACTGACTTTGTTCACAAGTGTTGTTGCGGTACCAAAAACTTTATTTAACACTAAGAAACGTGCTCGCTGGGTAAGCCCAGATAGAGGCTTCCGTGGAGATAACCCATGAAACATGAGGAAAACAAGGATATAGAGATTTTAGATATCCCTGAATATATTGACCAGCCAGAATACGTCAAAAATAAGACAGCAAACTATACATTGCAAACTATTGGGTGGATTTGTTTGATGTGGTTGCTTTTCCCATTGGTTTCAGTGTTCTTATGGGTTTTTGAAGGGCACCTAATTTATGATTATGTCTGGGTCGACCATTTATCAGAAGTTAAGACCTTACTTCATTTAGCATTATTAATCGGGATTAGCGCGCTTATTTTAATTTTGTGGGCGAGTTATAACTGGATTAGGTTCAGTGGTGAAGACCGTCGGACGAAAGCACCGAATAGTTCTGTTGAACTGCTAGCTGCCCAATTTTCGGTTAGTCCCGAGATCTTGAGTGAATTGCAAAAGAAACAACGCATTATTTTGCATTACGATGATCATGGCAATTTGCAAAAATATGAGTAAATGAGAAAAAGCATGGCCTAAAGCCATGCTTTTTATTTTTATGTAGTTATTCTGATAATGATGTCGACGGGTTGCTCTACACCATCCATGCTTTGAATTGATGTATTGGTAACTTTAACAATAGGCCAAGTTTGTAATTTACAGTTAGATTTTTGGAGTGCAGCATAATAACTATCAGATTTAAAAAATACTTTTTTAGTCGTTGCCGTATTGGGTGTTAAAAGGCGCTTAAGCCATGTTTCATTTACTTGAGTCTCAAGAAAACGTAAGGCCAAAAGACTTTTTACACGATTGTTAAATAATCTCCGGTTTTTAATAATGAGTGGATGCGTAATTAACTTGTGTGTGCCCATTTGACTATGGGGCAAAATAAAGTGAGGTGTAATTTGAAATACAGTCACAAATTTTGCTTGTTGGCAGATTTTTTCAAGATGGGTCACAGTATCTTGATTTGTACCAATAATCGCGACAGATGAATGTGAAAAATCAAACTCTTTAATTGAGGTTGACGGAATAACTTGACCAGCAAAGTCTTCAAAATCTTGAGCCATATTTTGAAAAATTACTGATTTTGAAGCGTTATTTTTAATATTAATACTCATTTTCCAAAAGTCCTTTTGGTTTTTCAATCATGATGTTTTTATCGTTTTAATATAAATAACCAAGCAGGAAGTTGGGGTAAAGTCTTTTCAGATAGATGGTCATCCCATACTCGAAATCAATTCAAGTATGGGAAAATCAAGTCTAGTTTTAATGTTCTGTTTTTACATTCATGAGTTGCGTAAAACTGTCTAGACGCTTCGCTGTGTCGTATATATCACATGTAAAAATAAACTCATCAACATCGTATGTCGTTAAAAGTTTTTGTAAACCAGTGCGAACAGTCTCAACCGAGCCAATCTGTGCCATTGCATAGAAGTTTTCAACGGAAAGCTCTTCTGCTGTATTCCAGAGTCCCTGCATTGATTCAACTGGTGGTTTCAGCTTTAAGCTTTCACCACGAATTAAGCCTAATACACGTTGGTATGCACTGGTTGCTAAAAACTGTGCTTCTTCATCAGTCTCTGCTACAACAACAGGTACACCCATAGAAACGTAAGGTTTATCTAAATAAGCAGAAGGCTCAAAGTTCTCTCGATAGAGCTGAATCGCTTGACCTAACATACGTGGTGCAAAATGCGACGCAAATGAGTAGGGTAGACCAAGTTTTGCAGCCAATTGCGCACTAAAAAGGCTAGACCCAAGTAACCAAACAGGCACATGTGTATTTTGCCCTGGCGTTGCAATAATTTTTTGTCCAGCTTGCGGTACATCAAAATATTTTAGGATTTCGACAACATCTCTTGGAAATTGATCTTCTGTTTCTTGATGCCCACGACGTAAAGCTCGCATGGTGAGTTGATCTGTACCAGGAGCACGCCCTAAACCCAGTTCAATACGATTTGGATATAAAGTAGCAAGTGTTCCAAATTGTTCTGCGACAACTAAAGGAGCATGGTTAGGAAGCATAATTCCGCCTGAACCTAAACGAATATGCTGTGTATGTGCTGCAATAAAACCGAGTAAGACAGCCGTAGCAGAGCTCGCGATTCCATCCATGTTGTGATGTTCTGCAAGCCAGAAACGTTCATAACCTAGTTTCTCTGCATGTTGTGCTAATTCTAATGCGTGACGTAACGAAAATTCGATGGTTTTATCATTACGAATAGGAGCAAGTTCCAAAATTGAAAACTTGGTATCTTGAAGTGATCGCATGCGATATTCTCGAATAAGGGTATATCGAAATACTACGATATATAGGGATTAATGTATATCGTTTTTTTTCGATATTAGGTTTTATCTCTCAATAAAAAAGCACCCGAAGGTGCTCTTTTGATTCATATATGAATTAGCGGTTTTTGTACCAGCCGCGATGTAAACCATTGTCATGACGGCGATGACCACCTTTATAGTAACGACGGTCGCCATCGTCATATCTACGATCATCTCGATCATAACGACTACCACGATCATAGCGATCATTGTAGTCACGATCTTCAGAAACTTTACGACCTAGCGCTGAACCACCCGCAGCACCTACCGCAGCACCGATGTAACCACCGTTGGTACCACCCATATTTTTACCGACTGTATAACCAGCACCACCACCTAAAGCACCGCCAATTGCAGCTTCTGTACGATTACGACGATCACTCGCTGCGGCTGCACCACCAGCACCACCTAAAGCAGCACCAATCGTAGCGCCTGTTGTACCACCCATGCTTTTACCAATTGCTGTACCAACAACACTACCTAACGCAGAGGTTGCAGCAACACGCGTACCATTATCCGCATGTGCAACCGTCACCATAGACGATGTTGCAATTAATGCACTAGCTAACCAAATATTCATTTTCATCTTGCAGCTCCATGTCCTTTTTACTGAGAAGGACAGTATTTTTATCTTGAGATAAATGTAATCAAAAATTTCGTGATAATTATGGAGAACCCCAAAGGCGATACGCTAGTTTTGTGTCTGTTTGTATTGTTTCTATTAATTTGTGGATAAATCCTGAGCAAAAGAGATTTGGTGAATATTTATTGATCCTAATAAAAAAGCACCCGAAGGTGCTTAGTGACGTTTCATCAAATTTGATTAGTGATGACGACGGTGTTTTTTCTTCCAATGTTTAGAAGATCTGTCAGCATCGCGGTCTTTAGAAATCTTATTACCTAGAGCAGAACCACCCGCAGCACCTAACGCAGCGCCAACGTAACCACCATTTGTACCGCCCATGCTTCTACCAACGGTATAACCAGCACCACCACCTAAACCACCGCCAATTGCAGATTCTGTACGGTGACGACGGTCACTTGCAACTGCTGCACCACCAGCACCACCTAAAGCAGCACCAATTGTTGCGCCAGATGTACCACCCATACTTTTACCAATTGCAGTACCAGCGACACTGCCTAAAGCAGAAGCGGCTGCTACATGTGTTGTATTGTCAGCATGAGCTACAGTAACCATAGAAGTTGCTAAAACAGCGCTACATAACCAAGCATTTAATTTCATTTTTACTCCGTGTCCTTAGCAGCAGGACCCTATATCTTTTGTTACGGCAAATGTAACAAAACACGTTTCTTAAAATATGGAGAACCATCAATTCATTATTGTAGTTTAGTGTCAGGTTTGTATGTTTTCTATTAAAATAGAATGTTTAATACTCATATAGATAAATATGAGTCTCATTTAGTTTTAATGAGTTCATTATTCGCCATCTGAACAGAGAAAATTGATCAAAGCTCTTGTAGCAGAAGACATATGTTTATGTTGTGCATACAGTAAAGAGAAGGGACGTGTGTGACCTGCATAAGCCTCAAGTAAAGGTTGTAATTTTCCTTGTCGAATTTTTTCATTAACAATAAAGCTGTAACTCTGACATATCCCTAATCCACTTTCAGCAAGAGAAACTACGCCTAAAATATCTTCTTTTACTAGAATCCGATTTGTTGGTGTCCACTGAATTTCTTGATCTATATCTTTAAAGAACCATGGAATGACCTTACCACTGCTAGGTAATTCAAAGGCAATACATTGGTGATGATTTAATTCTTCTAAGCTTTGAGGAATACCCATACGTTTTAAATAATTAGGTGAAGCAACAAGTTGAAGCGGAGCCAGTTCGAGCGGTCTGGCTACAAGAGAGCTATTAGGAAGATGGCCTTGGCGAATAGCTAAATCAAAACCTTCAGCAATTAAATCAACATTGCGATTAGAGATGCTGATTTCAATTTGAATGTCTGGATATTGCAAAAGAAATTTTTCTAATAAAGGTGGTAAGCGATAGTGTCCATAAGTTGTAGGAACGCTTAATTTGATTTTTCCTGAAATTTGCAGTTGTTCACCTTGAACCACACGTTCTGCATGGTCGATTAGCTGAAAGGCGTGCTGCATTTTCTCATAATAAAGTTGACCTGCTTCAGTCAAGCTTAAATGACGAGTGGTCCTTCTAAAAAACTGGATACCCAACTTTTTCTCTAGCCGTGTAATTGTTCTACTAATGACTGAAGGTGTGGTAGACAAATGAATTGCAGTTGCACTAATAGAAAGCTTTTCAGCCACAATTAAAAACACTTCAACATCGGCTAGATGGTCAAATTGACGAGACATTTTGTCCTCAAACGCAAAAAAGATTTGTAAATGTGGTTGTTTTTCTACCTTGCTGGCAAAAATAGAATATATCCATCCTAGTTATAAATCCAGCACAAGGCTGGAATGAAGGTTGAATGATGAAATCTCTAAATAAAATAATGCTTGCAGTAGTGACCGCTTCAGCAGCATTAAGTGCAAATGCTGCTCATGTATTAGTTGTATTGTCTGATGAAGGGCAGTTAGAGCTGAAAAATGGTCATATTTTTAAAACAGGCTTTTATTTAAATGAGTTGATGCAGCCTACAAAAATGCTTTTAGATGCTGGGCACACAGTAACTTTTGCTACACCAAAAGGGAAAGCCCCAACCTTAGATGAGTCATCAAATAGTGTGATGTACTTTAATCAAGACGAAAAGGCATTAAAGCAGTACGCAGGCTTATTGCATGACCTTAAGTTAACGTCGCCTCAAGATTCTCCAGTTTTGAGTCTGTCGCGTATTGAGCAAATTGGTATTGATCAGTTTGATGCTATTTATATTCCAGGTGGACATGCACCTATGCAAGATCTATTAAAAGATAAACAACTTGGGAAAGTTCTGACAGCTTTTCATAAAGCTAGAAAACCTACAGCGCTGGTTTGCCATGGCCCTATTGCATTGATGTCTACTTTACCGGATGCTTCTGAAGTCGTTCAGCAACTTGAACAAGGCAAAACCGTAAAAACTGGAGAGTGGATTTATAAGAACTATCGGATGACTGTGATTAGTAACCAAGAAGAAGAACAAGCAAAGGCTTTGTTAAAAGGTGGTGAAATGAAGTTCTATCCACAAACGGCATTACAGTCAATTGGTGGTAAATATCAAAGTAATACGAATGCTTGGACTCCAAATGTAGTGGTGGATCGTGAACTTATTACGGGAAAAAATCCAGCCTCGGCTGTTCTGGTGGGTAAAACATTATTAGAAAAATTAAAATAAATAGAAATGGTAAAGAGGTTTTATGAATAAAGCCTCTATTGCCGGATTGGATGAAAAAGGTGACGTATTAATTTCTATAAAAAAGCTAAATTATAGGCGAGTAAATAAATCTCATCTGAAATCATTATATTTATAAGTTGCCACTTACTGTGAAAGTTGATGAATTGGCTGATTATATATGTCATTTGAGCGGCATAATCTGTAAACTATGCGCTATTTTTACGATTTTGCTTATCTTATTTACATAGCGTTCGATAAGCTTTTTGGACTTTTGAGATATTTCCTCTTATGAAAGCGTCACTCCGTTTACGACTTGATCAACTCTGTGATCGACATGAAGAACTTACCGCGTTGCTTGCAGATGTGGAAGTCATCTCCGATAACAAACGTTTCCGTAAATTGTCTCGTGAACATAGTGATTTATCTGAAATTACCGAAGTTTGGGGCAAATACCGTCAAGCAGAAGAAGATATTGAAACTGCTGAAATGATGAAGTCTGACCCTGACTTTAAAGATATGGCAGAAGAAGAAATTCAAGCGAATAAAGAGTTGCTTGGAGAGTTAGAAAGCCAGCTCAATATTTTGATGATTCCAAAAGATCCAAATGATTCTAATGCAGCTTATTTAGAAATTCGCGCCGGAACGGGTGGTGATGAGGCTGCAATTTTCTCTGGCGATTTATTCCGCATGTACAGTAAATATGCCGAGACACAAAATTGGCGTATAGAAGTACTTTCTGAAAATGAAGGTGAGCATGGCGGCTTTAAGGAAGTCATTTGCCGTGTAGATGGCGATGGTGTGTATGGCCGCTTGAAGTTTGAAAGTGGTGCGCATCGTGTGCAACGTGTTCCAGCGACTGAGTCACAAGGTCGTGTTCATACTTCTGCTTGTACAGTTGCAATCTTGCCTGAAATTGATGTTGATACCAACGTCGAGATTAACCCAGCAGATTTGCGTATTGATACTTACCGTGCATCTGGCGCAGGTGGTCAGCACATTAACAAAACTGATTCGGCAGTGCGTATTACCCACATTCCAACAGGTACAGTAGTTGAGTGCCAAGAAGAACGTTCACAGCATAAAAACAAAGCCAAAGCGATGGCTCTTTTGGTATCGCGTTTAGAAAATGCAAAACGTGCGGCGGCGGATGCAGCGACTTCTGAAATGCGCCGTGACTTAGTAGGGTCTGGTGACCGTTCTGAACGTATTCGTACTTATAACTACCCACAAGGTCGTATGACTGACCACCGTATTAACCTCACTTTATATAAGTTAGATGCCATTATGGAAGGTGATTTAACTGAATTACTTGATAGCTTGCATCGTGAATATCAAGCAGATCAGCTTGCAATGCTTGCTCAGGAAAATGGCGGCTAATGAACATTGCTCAAGCGCTTGCAATTCGGGGTGAGCCTGACAGTTATGAACGGCAGGAAAATGCTTGGTTACTTGAGCATTTTCTAAAAATCAATTCGCTTGAATTAAAGTTTAAACTTGAGCAAGAGTTAACTGCCCAACAAGAGCAAGACTACTTGGCTGGGCTTGAGCGTATTCAAAATGGTGAACCTTTAGCTTATGTAACAGGTTCACAGCCATTTTGGACACTCGACTTAAAAGTGACTTCCGATACTTTAGTGCCACGACCTGATACCGAAGTTTTGGTTGAAACCGTTTTAAATCTAAATTTGCCAAAGAATGCGAATATTGTTGATTTGGGAACAGGCACAGGTGCGATTGCACTTGCATTAGCGAGTGAACGCCCAGATTGGCAAGTAACGGCAACTGATATTTATGCACCTACTTTAGAAGTTGCAAAAGAGAATGCGCAAACCCATGGATTACAACAAGTAAAATTTGCTTGCGGTGCTTGGTTTGATGCACTGGAACCACAGAATTTTGATTTAATTGTTTCTAATCCGCCATACATTGACCCTGAAGATGAACACATGCAGGCATTGGCAACAGAACCACGCCGTGCATTGGTCGCAGATCAGCAGGGTCTAGCTGATATTGAAATTATTATTACTCAAGGAAAAAACTGGTTAAAACCACAAGGTTGGATTGCACTTGAACATGGTTATGATCAGGGACAGGCCGTTCGAAATATATTTGCTGAGCATGGTTTTAGTGAAATTAAAACCATTCAAGACTACGGCCAAAATGATCGAGTCACTTTGGCGTGCTGGATTTAAAGTTATTTTTGTAGCGTATCGCGCCAACGTAATAACCAGTTTTCTATAAGTTTCATTAAGCTATCGGTTACTTTACCCAATAGGGCCAATAAAATAATTGCAATAATGACAATATCAGGGCGGGATGTTTCTCGACCATCACTGAGTAAATAACCGATTCCTTGAGTGGCTGCAATCAGTTCAGCTGCAATCATAAACATCCACGATAAGCTTAAGCTGTTACGTAAACCGGTTAAAATTCCCGGAGATGCTGCCGGCAAAATAATAGATACAATACGTTGAAAAGCATTGAGCCGATAAACTTTTCCAACTTCAATTAGTTTTCTATCTACGTTATGAATTGCTGCAACTGTATTGGTATAGGTTGGAAAAAAAGCGCCGATTGCAATTAGCGTAATTTTAGAACCTTCATCAATTCCTAACCAAAGTAATAACAATGGAATCCATGCAAGACTTGGAATTGATTTAATTGCTGAAAAAGTTGGTTCCAAATAAGCTTCTGCCTCTTTACTTAATCCAACCCAAATTGCAAAAATTAACCCTAAACCACTTCCTACAATGAAACCTACTAAAACACGCCATGTACTAATATAGATATGGATAAAAAGATCACTGTGAGCTAAATCCAAAAAAGATTGCCACAAACTACTTGGCGCGGGTAGTAAATAAGCATCGACGTAGCCATTTCTGACTAAAAACTCACAACCCACTAAAAAGATTACGGGAATGAGTAGTGCTTTAAACCAACGTGTAAATTTATTGTTTAAATGCTTTTTCTGAGATTTTAAAGCTTGCTGAGCTAAGAAATGATTTAGCTCAGCTTTGTTAAATGAATCACTCATATATTATTTCACGACTTTTTGAGCAAAACGTGGGTCTAACAACTGGTCAACCACTTGATTGACGTTGGTGCCTTTTCTGACCAAGTCTTCTTCTGTCAAAATTTTCCCCGAACGTTTCAGTGCTTGTGCTTGGGTTGCCGATGGAATGCTTTGATCAAAGTTGGTTCGGCTCAATTGTAGTTTAGCCACAGGTAGGGGGAGTTTTGATTCTTGAGCTAAAAGTACTGCCACTTTATCAGGATTAGCTTTTGCCCATTTTCGGGCTTGTTCATAGGCTTTAATCACTGCTTCAACCGCTTCAGGACTTTGCTTTGCAAAATCTTCTTTAACACTCAGTACGCTATAGCTGTTAAATCCAACATTACGATAAAGTAATTTGGCACCTGATTGTATTTGAGCCGCAGCCATTAACGGATCAAGCCCAGCCCAAGCATCTACTTGACCACGTTCTAATGCGGTTTTTCCATCTGGGTGTTGTAAATGAACCAGTTGTACATCGCGTTTACTTAGGCCTACTGTGTCTAGTGCCTGTAAGGTAAATAAGAACGGATCTGTGCCTTTGGTTGCTGCAATTTTCTTACCTTTTAAGTCTTTTAGATTTTTGATTGGTGAGTCTTTTGCTACCACAAGAGCGGTCCACTCTGGCTGGCTTTGTACATAAACAGTTTTAATTGGGCTGCCATTCGCTCGACTTAATACAGCTGCTAACCCAGCGGTAGACGCAAAATCGATGCTATTGCTGTTGAGATATTCTAGCGAACGGTTACTGCCTTGGCTAAAAACCCATTTAATTTGAGTATTTGGTAGTGCTTTCTCAAGAAGTTTTTGATCTTTTACGACTAAGCTAGTTGGTGCATAGTAGGCATAATCAAGTTTAAGTGTGGTCGGAACTGCTGCAAAGGCAGATGAAGCAAATACAAACCCCAATGTTGATGCCAACAAAGTCTTTGTTAGAGAAAATTTTGGTTTTAAAGACATAATAAAAATAGAACCGGAATAAATAATAGATCATCCTTCCATGGGTTTGATGGCTTACAAACTTAGTTATTTTGATTTATAAATCAGATTGAAAGATAAAAGTTTAGATAAAATTATAACTCACTGTTTTTATAGTAATTATTGAGTTTAAAGGAATGTACTTATCTGAAATATTGAATTTAAAAGATATAAATATCATAAGCTTAAGCATTATTTTTTAAGCTTGTGATATTTATATTATTGCTTGTGTGAAGTTAAATTGTTTCGATAAGCGCCTGGGCTGACGCCAGTCCATTTTTTAAAGGCACGGTGAAACGCGCTTGGATCTTGGAAGCTTAAGTCTTCACTAATATCTTGAATTGAATCGTTGGTTTTACTTAAACGTTCAACAGCAATATCACAGCGAATTTCATTCTTAATTTGCTGGTAGCTGACACCTTCATGTTTCAGTCGGCGTTGAACTGTAGCTTCAGAAATATTGAGCTGTTGTGCAACATCTTTAAGTTCGGGCCATTGTGCGGGGTGGAGTTTTAATAGATGGCGACGAATAAGAACACTTAATGCATTTTCATTTTTAAAGCGAACTAAAAGATTTTGCGGAGTTTGCTCTAAGAAATCATAAAGTGCCTTTTTATCTTTTTTAATTTTAATATCTAAATAGTGAGCATCGAATTCAACTCGATTTATCTCAGCATTAAATTTTATGTCTTCACCAAAACGTACGAAATAGTCCTGAATATCTTGGGGCTTAGGACAACGTAGCGATATATTATTCAAGCCAATTCGCTGATCTACCAACCAGCACATGAGTCCATGCACTAACATTAAAAAGGTTGCGTAGGTAAACATGCGTTTGGGTTGTTCACGATCATGAATAACCAAATAGGCTTTTTGCTGGTCCCGAATTAATTCACCCTGTAGATCATCCAAAATAAAGTTAAAAAACTTCAAAATATCGTAAAGCGCCTTTTCTAAAGTTTCCGCCGTACTGACAAGTTTAGTAAGTAATTTATAGCTACCTCGACGCATAGGGTGGCTATCCATACCAAAAAATTCATCGTTCATGGCATTGGCAAGTTCTATCCATAATTGCGCATATGTCGCAACAGGCACACGTGCCTTGGGAGACATCAGTAATTCGGCTGGAATTCCAACTTTATTTAGAATTATTTGAGTATTTAGCCCTTTGGCATAAGCAGCACCCAGTGCTTCATGTACCAGTGCAATTGAAATTGTTCCTTTACTTAAAGAAGATTGGACAACCATGTCAAAGACTCATATTTTCTTCATATATTTCAAGTGAAATATTTCATATTTAAAATTTGGATTGATCAAAAGCTGCAAACATTTTGAGGCTTTTTGAAATTGTATCGGAAAACAACAACTTTTACTCTCACTACTAAGTTTAAAGAACATTTCTATAGGACGTTACATAATGAAAATTCAAGGGAAACATTTCGTGATTACAGGTGGTGGCTCTGGTTTGGGTGCTGCTACAGCTGAGTATTTGGTAAAGCAAGGTGCCTCTGTCACATTGGTAGACATGAATGTAGAAGCAGGTGAACAGCAAGCAAAACAATTAGGATCAAAAGCTGACTTTGTAAAACTTGATGTAACCGATGAAGCTGCTGCTGAACAGTTCTTTAAGGATGTTTTGGTCAAACATGACAGTTTGCATGGTTTGGTTAACTGTGCGGGTATTGGCCCTTCGGCTAAAGTGGTTGGCCGTGAAGGTGTACATGATTTGGCGTTATTTTCAAAGACTCTGCAAATTAATGTGACAGGTACATTTAACATGCTGCGCTTTGCGGCAGATGCGATGAGTAAAAATACAGTTGAAGCAGGGGACGAGGACCGAGGTGTAATTGTAAACACAGCCTCAGTTGCAGCATTTGATGGTCAAATTGGTCAGGCAGCTTATTCAGCATCTAAAGGCGCTATTGTTGCCATGACATTGCCAATTGCTCGTGAGCTTGCGCGACATGGCATTCGAATTATGACGATTGCACCGGGAATTATGGAAACTCCGATGCTTAAAGGTATGCCACAAAATGTTCAGGACGCTTTGGGACAAATGGTGCCGTATCCGTCTCGTTTAGGAAAGCCAGAAGAGTTTGCTCGTTTAGTTGGGCATATTGCTGAAAATTCATATTTAAATGGTGAAGTCATCCGTTTGGATGGTGCAATTCGTATGGCAGCAAAATAATAAAAATAAGGATGTTGAAATGATTTTAAGTGCTGAACAAAGTATGGTTCAGGAGATGATGCGTGATTATGCGCAAAATCAGTTAAAACCTACAGCTGCTCATCGGGATAAAACTCATGAGTTTCCTGCTCAGGAATTAAAAGATTTAGGTGCTTTGGGGGCAATGGGTATGACCGTTCCAGATGAATGGGGTGGTGCAGGAATGGATTATGTATCTTTGGTGCTCGCAATTGAGGAAATTGCAGCAGGTGATGGTGCCATTTCGACAATCGTAAGTGTTCAAAATTCATTGATTTGCGGTATTACACTGGCATACGGTTCAGAGCAGCAAAAACAAACCTATTTGCCAAAATTTGCATCGGGTGAGTGGTTAGGATGCTTTTGTTTAACTGAGCCACATGTTGGTTCTGACGCGAGCGCAATTTTATGTAAAGCTGAGCAAGATGGGGACCAGTGGGTACTTAATGGCGTAAAGCAATTTATTACCAGCGGTAAAAATGCTCAAGTAGCTCTGGTGTTTGCAGTAACTGATAAACAAGCGGGCAAAAAAGGGATCTCATGTTTCCTTGTTCCGACTAATACAGAAGGTTACTTAGTTACTCGTATTGAAGACAAAATGGGGCAGCACGCTTCAGACACAGCAACCATTACCCTTGAGGACTGCCGAATTCCTTTAAAGAATTTGGTTGGCCAAGAAGGTGAAGGTTATAAAATTGCTTTATCAAACTTAGCTGCTGGTCGTATTGGGATTGCTGCTCAATCGGTTGGTATGGCACGAGCTGCTTTTGATGCTGCTGTGCAATACGCAAATGAGCGTAAAGCCTTTGGCGTAGAGTTAGTCCAGCATCAGGCGGTAAGTTTCCGTTTAGCAGATATGGCAACCCAGATTGAAGCGGCACATCAGTTGGTTCTACATGCCGCAACTTTGAAAGATGAGGGATTACCTTGTTTAAAAGAAGCCTCAATGGCAAAGCTGTTTGCTTCTACAATGGCTGAGCGAGTTTGTTCTGATGCAATCCAGATTCATGGTGGCTATGGCTATGTGAGTGATTTTCCTGTTGAGCGAATTTATCGTGATGTTCGAGTGAGCCAGATTTATGAGGGCGCTTCGGATATTCAACGTTTAGTGATTGCTCGTGAAGTCACCCAAGTTTAAGCATTAGATTTTTAAATAATGAAATTTATTGCAAAAAACCACAATTGTTATGCGGTTTTTTGCAATCGAAATTTTCTCGTTTTAATTCGATTCAATACATTTCGAAAAGTTAAAAACTATATTTTTATGTTTAAAGATTAGCTTTAACTTGCTCACCAATTAAATAAAACGTTCCGCCAGCAATATAGTGCAAGCTTCGAAGCTCTTTGGGTGCATCTTGAAAGTGCCAATGCCCATCTCGGAAAACACGACTATCTGCCCAAGCACCGACAACAGAACCAATAAATAAATCATGCGCTGACTGATTATGTGGTTCAGGAATAAGTTTACATACGAGCCATGCGATGCAACCAGATACTAATGGGCTGGTAAGACCTTCTTGATAAAAGAGCTCAACACCACAATGTTCTAGTTTTTGCGGGTCGTCTAATTTGCTAATTGTACCAAGTTGATGGGTCATATCGAGCTGCGTATAGCAGGGAACTTGTAGGGTGAAATAACCACTTTGTTCAACAAGCTGACGAGTTTTAGTACTTTTGTCGAGAACAACGCTTACTTTGGCTGGTGTGAGTTCTAGTGCGCATGCCCAAGCGGCTGCCATTACATTTCGGTCATCTCCATGCTGAGCAGAGACAAGTACAGTTGGGCCATGATTTAACAAACGATAAGCTTTTTCTAACTCTACAGGTGCAATATATGATTGGGACATATTTAGCCTAAGTAATACAGAAAATAGATATTTCTATTGTTGCAGAAAGCTTGAGAGAAGTAATGCGGTGGATAAAAGTTTAAAGAATAAAATGCTGTTTTTATTTTATACCTTTCCTAATGCCTGACTTAGTCATAAAATCATTTCGCTTCTAAGTGAAAGGATTAACGCGTGACCGAGCTTCAAGATATCGATTTTGTAGAGTTAAGTGATGAAGAAATGCATCTCTATAGCCGTCAGATTTTACTTGATGGATGGGATATAGAAGCTCAGGAAAAACTCAAACTTGCCAATGTTCTTATTGTTGGGGCTGGTGGAATAGGATGTAGCAGTGCAGAGCTACTAGCGCGAGCAGGGGTTGGAAAGATTACACTCATTGATGCCGATACTATTGAGATAAGTAACTTACAACGTCAAATTGCATTTGGTCATGAAGATATTGGTCGTTATAAAGCTGAAGTTCTTGCAAAGCGGTTACAGAAAATTAACCCTTATATCTGTGTTGAATACTACAACGAACGTTTAGATGAACATAACATTGATAGACTTGTTGAACACCAAGATGTGGTGTTGGATGGATGTGATAACTTTACAACACGCTATTTGGTAAATGCCGCTTGTAAGAAGCATCAAGTTGCATTAATTAGTGCTTCTGCAATTGGTTTTCAGGCACAAATGTTTATGGTTGAAGGTGATTCAGCTTGTTATGAATGTTTATTCCCTAAAGAACAGCATAGCAATGAAGGCCTACGTTGTGCGGAATCTGGGGTACTTGCGACTACTCCTGTAATGATAGCGTCATTACAAGCACATCACACTTTGCTCTATCTAGGACTCAATCTGACCCCTTTAAAACAGAAACTGTTGCTTTGGGATGGCTTAAACATGACACAACGCATTGTTAATTTTGATAAAGATGTAAATTGCCCAGTTTGTCAGGCAAGTTAATCAGTAAATGAAATAAAATTTGCTACACTCAACCTGAATGATTTGGTTACGAAGAAATATGAAAAAAAATATTTTGTTTGATGGGCTACGTTCTGTCGCCCGTATTGGTGAAACAGCAGTGGTTGCCGCCAAAGCCGGGATTAAATACGCAACTGAAAAACCAAGTAATGCCAAACTCATGCGGGAAACCTTTGAATCTCTTGGCTCGACTTACATCAAACTTGGTCAGTTTATTGCGAGTACTCCATCGCTTTTCCCTCGTGAATATGTAGAAGAATTTCAAGGTTGCTTAGACCAGACACCTACTTTGCCGTTTAGCTATATTCAAGGTGTACTTGACTCTGAGTTTGAAGGGCGCGATTTAAGCCAAATTTTTAGCTATATTGATGAAAAACCATTAGCTTCTGCTTCAATTGCTCAGGTTCATGCAGCTAAACTGACTACAGGCGAAGATGTCGTTATTAAAGTACAAAAGCCGGGTGTAGAAACAATTTTATATACTGACTTAAGTGTGGTGCATTGGGCTGCTAAATTGCTTGAGCGTGCTGTACCAAAAATCAAATTCGCTGCTCTTTCTGAAATTGTCGATGAAATCAAAAGTCGTATGGTGCGTGAAGTTGATTTTATTGAAGAAGCACAAAATCTAGATGACTTTATTGAATATTTGAATGTTTCTCAGAACCATGCTGCTACTGCACCTAAGGTTTATCACCAATTTTCTACACGCCGTGTTTTGACCATGCAACGTCTATATGGTGTGTCTTTGACAGATTTTAGTGTGGTGAAACAATACGCCAAAGATCCATCACAAGTGCTAATTACTGCAATGAATACATGGTTCGGTAGCCTTATGCTATGTAAGAGTTTCCATGCAGACTTACATGCTGGAAATCTAATGCTGCTCGAAGATGGCCGAATTGGTTTTATTGATTTTGGTATTGTGGGACAGTTAAAGCCAGAAGTCTGGACAGCGTGTATGGCCTTTATGGATGCATTGCAAAAGACTGATTATAAAGCGATGGCCGAAAACATGCTGAAAATGGGCATGACACATAACAAAGTTGATGTGGATGTATTGGCACAAGATTTGGAACGTTTATTTAATGGCGTATTAATGGCTGATCCACAGCAAATTCTGTCTACCAATCCTGCCGATTTAAACGACATTATGATGGATATGGTGGGTGTTGGTGAGCGCCACGGTATTAAATTCCCTCGAGATTTTGCTTTATTATTTAAGCAAATGCTTTATTTCGATCGTTTTATGCGCGTACTCGCACCATATACCGATATTTATGCAGACCAGCGTTTGAAAATGGTTCAAAATATGGAACCTGCTTCGTTGTTAAAGCACTAAGGTCAGTTTAAATTTATGGATGCCATTATTATTGAAGGGTTAAAGGTTGAAACAGTCATTGGTTGTTTCAACTGGGAAAGACAAATCATTCAACCTTTAATGTTGGATTTAACCATCCATAATGATTTGAGCCGAGCTGCACAGTCTGACAAACTTGAGGATACACTCAACTACGCCCAGATTTGTGAGTTATCGGCTCAAACTATTCAACAAGCCAAGCCTGAATTAATCGAACATGCAGCACATCTCGTTTTGGAATGTTTGTTCGAAACTTTCCCAACGATTGAAAAAATT
The DNA here is from genome assembly GCF_027855175.1 of Acinetobacter sp. AOR14_HL. Lineage (NCBI taxonomy): Bacteria > Pseudomonadati > Pseudomonadota > Gammaproteobacteria > Moraxellales > Moraxellaceae > Acinetobacter > Acinetobacter sp. AOR14_HL. The sequence goes on from NZ_JAKTII010000004.1 coordinate 101,149, forward strand.
ACCATTACCATCCGTAAGCCCGCCATCATTGCAGAAGCTAATGCTGTAGGAATTCGTCTTGAACGCACCAGAAATAATTTTTGCGCTCGCTCTAGCGAGTAATTTAGACGCAGAACAACACTTTACTTTTGCTTATACGCAATTGGCAACATTGGGGAAAGTGCAGTTTTCATCGGTTTATCAAATTCCATGCCGTGATGGCATTGGAGATGATTACTGGAATTCAGCATGTCTATTAAAAAGTTCTTTAAATCCTTCACAAATAGAAGTTTTCTTAAAAAAACTTGAATCAGACACAGGCCGTATTCGTCCATCACATCATATTTCTTTGGATGTAGATTTGATTGCATGGGGAACTGATCTCGACCATATGCAATTTAATTCTAAAAAATTACCTTTGGCACTAGACGTAAAAATTCCTTTATATGAATTATGGAATTGTGAAAATTTGAAGACTGATAGAACGCTTTATCCAGTCGTCAATTTTAAACTTTAACGTCTTTTACTCTATATTTTACGCAAATTTTACGCGGGCTTTGAGTTCCTCAATAGAGAATTTACGAGCATTTTATCCATACTGAAATTCACTAAATTAGTGTTATTTCAGGACAATAAAGATGCTTATAAATTCTCAAATGCGCATCTTGCATCAGTCTGGCATTGTCTTATGCGGACTTAAAAAAAATGATATTTCTTTATTTCTCCTTATTTCCAGTTTGGCAAGTCAGGCCATTGGATTTAGAGGAGAATAGCCATGCTAGAACTTATACTTGTTTTATTTATTGCTATTTTTCTAGCATGGTGTCTCAGTAAATATTTATCCAAAGTGATGGCAAATCAGCCGATGGTTGGTGATGGATTATTTCGTTGGATTGAAAATCCTGTTTATCGCTTGTTAGGTGTATCTCCACAACAACAAATGAACTGGAAACAATATTCTCTAGCATTTGTTGTTAGTTGTATTTTTCTTGCAATTGCTATTCTTGCTATTTTTATGACGCAAGCATGGCTACCATTAAATCCTAACCATGCACCAAATATGAGTTGGGATTTAGCGTTACACACTGTTATTTCATTTTTAACAAACACCAACCAACAGCATTATTCTGGTCAGGCTCAGTTATCTTATTTGTCGCAAATGACAGGTATTGTGGGCCTGCAAGTCATTACTCCAATGATGGGGCTGGCTTTGGTTGTCGCAACTTTAAGAGCGTTCTTTTATCAGCGCCCAAGCCATATTGCAGCCGATCTTGCCGAGCAACCAGATCAAATTTTAATTGGTAACTACTGGGCAGATGTAATTCGTCCTACAGTACGCTTTTTGCTTCCACTCTGTTTTGTCTGGTCATTATTGCTCAATAGCCAAGGTGTACCAGCGACTTTCCAAGGCGGGCCAGAAGTACAACTTATTGATAAAGCCAACACTGTAGAAACTCAAAAAATTCCTTTGGGACCAGTTGCACCGATGGTGGCTATTAAGCAATTGGGTAGTAACGGTGGTGGATGGTACGGTCCAAATAGTTCTGTGCCTTTAGAAAATCCAACACCACTTTCTAATTTGCTAGAAATGATTGCGATTTTACTCATTCCAATCACAGTAATTTTTATGGTCGGGCATTTTACTCAGCGTAAAAAGTTTGCTTACTTTGTCTTTGGTAGCATGCTTTTTATGTCAGTTATTTCTGGCGCAGCTGCTGTCTGGTCTGAGAGTATGTCATCTACAGCATCTCAACTCGCCGTAATGGAAGGTAAAGAGCAACGATTTGGGCCAGCAGCATCAGCGGTTTGGGCAGCTGTCACAACTCAAGTAAATAATGGTTCTGTCAATATGATGCATGATTCTTCTGCGCCGCTTACCGGTCTGGTTGAACTCATCAACATGTTGATTAATGCCATTTGGGGCGGTGTAGGCTGTGGTCTGCAGCAGTTCATGATTTATCTGTTACTCGCAGTATTTATTGCAGGCTTAATGACGGGCCGTACCCCTGAGTTGTTTGGGCGCAAGATTGAAGCCGCAGAAATTAAGTTACTCGCGATTATTATCTTGATTCAACCTCTCGTTATTCTTGCCTTTACTGCCTTAACCCTCAGCATTCCTGGTCTATCAGGCATCAGCAATTCAGGACCTCATGGTATTAGCCAAGTGTTTTATGAATATGTCTCTGCATTTGCCAACAATGGTTCAGGTTTTGAAGGCCTTGGAGATAACACTGTATGGTGGAACGTCACTTGTAGTATCGCTCTTCTTTTAGGACGTTTCCCGACATTAATTTTACCATTAATGATTGCTACGCGATTAGCTGCAAAAAGGAAAGCACCTGAAACAGCAGGAAGCCTCCAAGTTGAAACTCCAACTTTTGCCTTAACGCTGATCACGATTGTGGTGTTGCTTACCTTATTACAATTTATGCCAGTTCTTGTCCTTGGGCCAATTGCCGATCAACTTTTGTTGGTTAAAGGCTAAGGAGGCGAGTGAAAATGAATACACAAACTCATGTAAATAGCCATAAAAAAACCATGGCAGTACCAAATTTTGAAGTTTGGAAAAATGCATTTGTGAAATTGCTACCACAACATGCAATTAAAAACCCTGTGATGGCAATTGTATGGCTTGGGACAGTGGTTACTGGAATCAGTACCATTTTGGGTTACACCACACTTTTATTTGGTTTAGCGGTTACAGCTATCCTGTTCATTACCATTTTATTTGCTAATTATGCTGAAGCTGTTGCAGAGGCTAGAGGTCGTGGTCAGGCATCTTCATTACGTGCAGCAAGAGAAAACTTAACCGCTCGAAGACTCAATTCTTTGACCGACCGTCAAGCGACTCAAGTTGCAGCAACTGAGCTTCACTTAAATGATTTTATTGAAGTTCATGCAGGTGAACTTGTTCCAGCCGATGGTGAAATTGTAGAAGGTTTTGCCACTATTAATGAATCAGCTGTTACAGGTGAGTCTGCGCCTGTTTTACGTGAAGCTGGAACTGACCGTTCAGGTGTTATTGGCGGGACCAAAGTACTTACAGATCGTATTATTGTTCAGGTTACTGCTGAGTCTGGCCAAAGTTTCTTGGACCGTATGATTGCTTTGGTTGAAGGTTCAAATCGTCAAAAAACACCGAATGAGATTGCACTTGGCTTCTTGTTAATGGTGATGACACTCACGTTTTTAATAGTTGTGATTAGCTTGCCGTTTATTGCCAATTATTTGCATGTTGAACTTGATCCAGTGGTTCTTGTGGCGCTATTGGTCTGCTTAATTCCAACAACTATTGGGGGCTTATTGCCTGCAATTGGGATTGCGGGTATGAATCGTGCACTCAAAGCCAATGTCTTGGCAAAATCGGGTAAAGCTGTAGAAGTTGCGGGTGACATTGATGTGCTTCTGCTCGATAAAACCGGAACCATTACTTATGGTGACCGTCAAGCGACCTCTTTTTATCCTTTAACTTCGGTAACTGAGTCTGAGTTACGAGTGGCTGCTTGGGTAAGTTCGCTTGCAGACCCAACACCAGAAGGAAAATCGATTGTTAAATTAGCAAAAGAACAAGGGCTAAAACAGCAAGAACCTGAGCAGGCTGAATTTATCTCTTTTAGTGCATCAACCCGAATTTCTGGTGTGAATTTCTCTAATGGTGATCAAATTCGTAAAGGTGCGTTAGATGCCATTTTGAAATTTGTCGATGAAGATTATTCTCAAGATTTAGAGTTAAAAGCGCGTGTTGAACAAGTTGCCAAAAAAGGTGCAACCCCATTGGTTGTGGCAAATCAACATCATGTATTGGGCGTGATTGAACTCTCAGATGTGATTAAACACGGCATTAAAGAACGTTTTGCTCGTTTAAGAGAAATGGGTATCAAAACCGTAATGGTGACGGGTGATAACCCGTTAACTGCTGCTGCGATTGCTGCTGAAGCAGGCGTAGATGACTATATTGCCGAAGCAAAACCTGAAGACAAACTGGCTTGTATTCGTGCTGAACAACAACAAGGTCGTTTAGTTGCGATGGTTGGTGATGGAACCAACGATGCACCTGCATTAGCTCAGGCAGATATTGGCTTAGCCATGAATTCTGGTACGCAAGCTGCGAAAGAAGCCGGCAACATGGTTGATTTAGACTCAGACCCGACCAAACTACTGGCTGTGGTTGAAATTGGTAAACAGCAGTTGATTACTCGTGGTGCTTTAACAACGTTTTCTTTAGCAAATGATGTGTCTAAATACTTTGCAATTTTGCCTGCATTATTCGCTGCAGCAATTCCGCAAATGCAGGTTTTAAATGTGATGCATCTGGCGAGTCCAAGCAGTGCGATTTTATCGGCATTAATCTTTAACGCGATTATTATCCCGTTATTAATTCCAATTGCTCTTCGAGGCGTGAAATTTAAACCTTCAACGGCAACTCAATTATTACGTCGAAATATGTTGATTTATGGTGTGGGTGGTGTGGTTCTACCATTTATTGCCATTAAAGCGATCGATGTGGTGATTGTTCAATTATTTGGTTTGTAATCTGGAGTTTGAAATGAAAACTTATGTACAAAATTCAGAAGCAAATTTGGGTCAGACCTTAAGAGCATCTTTAGGATTATTAATTTTTACTCTAGTAGGGTGCGGTGCTGTTTACAGTGCTATCGCTACTGGTGTCGGACAGATTTTATTCAACAATCAGGCCAATGGTAGTTTGATTGAAATAGATCAGAAAGTTGTTGGGTCAACTTTAGTGGCTCAGCCATTTGTCGGGAATGAATATTTTCATCCACGCCCTTCGGCAGCAAATTATGAGCCTATGGCAATGGCGGGTACAAACTTGGCTCGTACTAATCCTGAGTTACAAAAGCAAATCGATGCTCAGATACTCACAGTGAAAAAGCAAAATCACACAGACAATACACCTATTCCAAGTGATTTGGTGACTAAATCTGGCAGCGGTATCGATCCACATATCAGTCCCGAAGCCGCTCAGTTACAGGTGGCTCGAGTGGCTCAAGCGCGCCATTTAGATCTTAAAGTTGTAGAAGAGCTATTGCAAAAGCATATTGAACCGATGCAGTTTGGTGTATTAGGACAAGCTCGTGTTAATGTATTAGAGCTCAATATTGCTTTAGATCAATTACAATCTACACATTAACTTAAAAATAAAGTTGTTAGTTTACCGGATGATATCAAGTGCAAAGCAATCGCGAAAATCAGGCTGAGGCCTTATTAAATCATGTCAACAGATATCAAGCCGGTCGACTAACGGTCTTTTTAGGGGCGGCGCCTGGTGTTGGAAAAACCTATGCCATGCTTGCTCGTGCCAAAGAGTTGTTTCGACAAGGTACAGACGTTGTTGTAGGTATTGTCGAAACCCATGGGAGAACAGAAACTCTAAAAATTTTGGAAGGGTTGCCTCAGATTGCTAGAAAGGAAATGCAGTATCAGGGGCATAGTTTAGAAGAAATGGACTTGGATGCTATTTTACTTAGGCATCCCGAAATCGTTTTAGTTGATGAGTTGGCTCATCGAAATATACCAAATAGTCGTCATGAACGGCGTTGGCAAGATATCAATGAACTACTAGATGCAGGTATTGACGTATTCACTACCATGAATATTCAGCATTTAGAAAGCCTAAATGATGTGGTGTACCAGATCACTGGCATTAGGGTAAGTGAAACTGTACCAGATAGAGTGTTTGATCGTATTCGAGACATTCGCTTAATTGATTTGCCAGTCAGTGAGCTCATTGAAAGACTCCATCAAGGAAAAGTCTATGTACCCGATCAAGCAAATCTGGCATTACAAGGCTTTTTTAGCATTTCAAATTTAACTGCACTACGTGAACTAGCAATGCAATGCGTTGCAGAACATGTCGATTCAGATTTAAAAGAGAGTTATGCCTCTAAAGGTTTGAAATCTATATCGTTGCAAAACGAATTAATGATTGCGATAGATGGGCAAGGTTCTTCTGAATATTTAGTACGGGCAGGTTGTCGTTTAGCAGAACGTTATGGGGCTGTGTGGACTGTAGTGAATGTTGCTAAAAGCTTGGACTTGGGGCAGAGTTCAGGAAATTCATATAAAAAAGAATATATTGAGATTGATCGTGCATTTGAACTGGCTCGGCAACTCGGTGGTCGCACAGAAGTAATATATGGCCATCAGGTTGCATCTGTTTTAATGGATGCTGCTGTGGATAGAGGAATCTCAAATCTGGTCATTGGCAAAAGTATTTCGCCGTGGTGGTTAAAGTTATTTAAGAAAAATTTAGCTCAACAATTATTGAATCAAGAAAACTCAATTGCTTTAACCATTTTGCATCCAGAACAGGGCACCAAAAAGACAACTCAGTTTGAAAAGCCATCATTTTTATCACTAAAAGAAAGTATTTTTGTTTTAGCTGTTACCTGCGCCAGTATTTTTATAGCTCACTTTGCTGAAGTTTTATTAGGGATTGAAGACTTTTCTGTCATTTTCATTATTTCAGTTTTAATTGTCGCCACTAAAACCAGAATGCTCGCTGCGGTAGTGGCAGCTCTTATTTGTTTCTTGGCTTATAATTTTTTCTTTATTGCACCGCGTTTTACTTTTCAGATTTCAGCACATCAAGGTGTGGTTACCGTTGTTGCTTTTTTTGCGGCCGCTTTAATCGCTGGGCGTTTGGCTTCTCAATTACGTCAGCAAGTTTTGTCTTTAAAAGCTGCGAATGCCTACACTACGGTGATGCAAGATTTGGCACGTAAGCTCTCTAGTGCAGTAAACCTTGAAGAAGTCATGCAAACAGGACGTATGACCTTAGAAACACAACTTCAAACTAAAGTATGGATTTCTATTCAAGATAGAGTAATTTCATCTGACATAGAGCTAAACGACAAAGAAAAAGTGGCAGCAGATTGGTGTTTGAAGCATCAACAACCATGTGGGCGTTTTACCGATACGCTTAGTCAGTCAAACTGGTGGTTTTTACCTCTTTTAGAACAAAAAAATAGCCTAGGTATTGTGGGAATTTACTTTAAAGACGAAGTTATTTCTTTAAATTTTGAGCAAAAGAAGCTGACTGAAAGTGTAATTGAATATATTGCGCAGGCAGCACTCCGGACCCAACTGGTTAATGAGCTTGAACAAGCAAAAGTAACCAGTGAAACAGAACGCTTACGTTCTGCTTTATTATCGTCGGTATCACATGATTTACGCTCACCACTTGCTTCTATTATTGGAGCTGCTGATACGCTTGCTCATTTTAAAGCAGATATGTCAGAGCAAGATCAGCAAGATTTACTCGAAACCATTCATTTAGAGGGTGAGCGCTTAGATCGTTATATTCAAAATTTGCTTGATATGACACGTTTGGGCCATGAAGGTCTATCTCTAAAAAGAGACTGGATTGGTGTAGATGAGTTAATTGGTTCGGCAACCCGCCGTTTGAAGCGTTATAAACCAGATACTCAAGTGTTGGTCGAATTACCTGAACAAACCATTAGTTTATATGTTCATCCAGCACTCGTAGAACAAGCTATTTTTAATGTTTTAGAAAATGCTGCAAACTTTTCACCTCCAGATGAACCAGTCATGATTCGGGCTTCTCTTTTGTTTGAGGATGAAGTGAAAATAGAAATTGAAGATAGAGGAGCGGGAATTCCTGAAGATGAAAGAAACCGCATTTTCGATATGTTTTATACTATGGAACGTGGAGACCGCGGAAAATTCGGTACAGGTTTAGGGCTGACAATTGTGAAAGCAATTATTGGTGCCCATATGGGTACAATAGAAGCATTTTCAGGACGCCAAAATAAAGGTACTTTAATTCAAATCAAACTACCCATTCATCCAGTAAAAGAATAAGTTGTAAAGTCATGATAAGTTCAGAAACATCACCTGTAGAAACACGTATTGTGATTATTGATGATGAGCCTCAAATTCGTAAATTTTTAGACATTGCTTTAAGAACACAAAAATACAAAACTACTCTTTGTGAGACTGGTTACAAGGGTTTGGAGGTTTTGGCCACACAAGGTGCCGATTTAGTTATTTTAGATTTGGGTTTGCCAGATTTAGACGGTAAAGAGGTGCTTCAAGAGTTACGTAGTTGGTCGAATGTTCCTGTGATTGTTTTATCTGTACGCGCAGATGAATATGAAAAAGTTGCATTACTAGATGCTGGTGCAAATGACTACATGACCAAGCCTTTTAGCGTACAAGAGTTATTAGCGCGTATACGAGTCATTTTAAGAAACCAACCCATTCAGCAAGAAGCTCATGTTTATGATGATGGCTACCTTAAAGTTGATGTCATGCAGCGTTTAGTGTGGATCGAGCAACAGCCAATTACTTTAACTCGAAAAGAATTTCAATTGCTGACGCTATTAATGCGCTATCAAGGTCAGCTTTTAACACAGCCACAACTTTTAAAAGAACTTTGGGGGCCAACCCATCAGGAAGATACTCATTATTTACGTATTTTAGTGGGCAAGTTGCGCAGTAAACTTGGAGATAATGCAATTCAGCCACGTTATATTGCAACTGAACCTGGTGTTGGATTGCGTTTTTTAGCTAAACAAAATAATCATTAGGTTTATATTAATTAAAGATAAAAAAACCTTAGGGAATTTCTCCCTAAGGGTTTGCAAAGTGGTTTATAGTTTTTTTGCTTTTTTTATTTATATATCCCAATGTTGTTCTGCTTCAGTCATTTGACTGTAAATATTTTGATATTCAGCCTGTTTAACTGTGTACCAATGCTCTACAAAGTCTGCCCCTAAATATCCTTTTAAAATAAGACTCCCTTTAAATATTTTTAAGGCTTCTGGCTGATTGTTGGCTAATAGAATGTGCTCATCAGGAAATTTTAAAAGATGTGCAGGTTTTGGTAGTGGTAATTTATGAGATAAGCCATAAGACACACCGGCTAAAATCGTAGCTGTAACCAGATAAGGATTACAGTCCGCTCCTGCAACACGATATTCTAGACGTTGATTTCTCAAATCTGAGCATGGAATTCGAATTGCGACATTGCGATTATTGGTACCCCAATTTGCTTCTAACGGTACATGGTGCCCAATTTTAAAGCGTCTATAAGAATTAATATTGGGCGCTAAAATAGCCATAGATGCAGGCATTAATTCAATTAGGCCACTAATCGCGCTGAGTAATTTGGCCGAAGGTTCATCTTTTTCTACTGCTGAACTAAATACATTTTCATGGTACTGATTGAGCAAGCTCATATGAAAATGCATGCCACTACCAGCCTTTGCCAAGTTCGGCTTTGCCATGAAACAGGCAGTTAAGTCATGCTTTCTTGCGACTTGTTTTACAATTCTTTTTAAAGCATTAATTTGATCGCACAGCTTTAAAATATCATGAGTGTGTTGAAGGTTTAGTTCGTATTGTCCAGGTGATGACTCTGCAACAATAGCGGTAATTTCAATAGATTGTAGTAGGGCTGCTTTTTCAACTTCTTCTAAGACTTGTTGATAGTTATTTGGTGCATCTATGTCAAAACATTGGTTTTCCAAACATGTTTCAGTGTGATGGTTTGGGGAGAAAAGATAAAACTCCAGTTCAGCAGCCATGACAGGAAAATAATTGTTAGCGTGTAACTGATCTAATAATTTTTTTAATATATTGCGTGGTTCATATCGACAATCTGAGCCACCTTCTTCTTGCATTGTGAGGAAAAGCTGAGCATTCAATTCAGGGAATAAGGCACTTGGTTGCAAGCTGCCTAAAATGGGTAGGCAAAGTCTGTCTGGTTCACCAATATATTTTCCTAGGCCTGTCTCTTCAATAACTTTTCCATCAAGACTCATTGCATAAACAGAAAGTGGAAAATAACATCCGTTGGAGAGATTTCTCAAACTTTTAACATCAATTCGTTTGCCACGAATATGTCCGTTTAAATCATGTAGGCAAATATCAATATGCTGAGTATGAGGATATGAGTTTAAATATTCATCGACTTCTTTCAAAAATAAATCGGGTTGGAAAGTACCGGCTTGTGTTGGTGGAGTAATATCGTTTGATATTTTAAAAGCCTTAAGGTGAGAGTCTTGTAAGTTTAAGTTTGGATAAATATGCGTACTCATTATAAAAACCTTGGTGGTTATTTAGCTAAAATCCTACAGCAAGCTGTGAGGTTAATAGCATAAAAAAAGAGTAAAATGATTAAAGAATCATTTTTGGAATATTTGGATTTTTTGTATGAATAATCAATTGTTTGAGTCTATTTTTTATAATTAAAAATTTAAGTAAAATTAGCGTATAAGGGTAGTCTAAGAGTTAGCAAATTTCTTAGAATTTTATTTTTAAATTAAACAATATTAGTAATTATGACCTTTCAATTTGGTGAGATGGTCAAACTGATTTAAACTTAAAGGCTTATCCAGTGAGTCACTTATTTTTGAAGTCTTGAATAGAGCAAGACCTTTTAGGGTATTTACTGGAATTTTATTTTTGCGTTTTTTTAAATTTATTTTTTGAGTTCTCTTAATATGAAAAATATCGGTTTAGCCATTCTAGCAATCAGCCTTTCAGGTTGTGCTGCAATGAGCGTAGAAGAATGTAAGACTGCAAATTGGTCATTAGTGGGTGAGAAAGATGGTTCAAAAGGTTCGTCGCCACGTTTAGATCAATATTACAAAGCATGTGGAAAAGCCAATATTGTTCCAGATCAAAAGTCATATGAACGTGGGTATAAAGAAGGTCTAGGGTATTATTGCCAGCCAACAAATATTTTTTATAACGCTTTAGAGGGTAGTGGCAATATCAATGTATGCCCAGTTGAGCAGCGTAATCGTTTAAGACCTTATTATCAGGCAGCTTCCGATTACTACAATGCAAAAAATGAATATGACCGTTATGACGAAAAGTTTAAGCAATATTCTGACAATGCTTACAACGAAAAATTAAAGCCAGAAGAGCGTGAACGTTATCGTAAGCTTTTAAAAGAGTTACAAATTGATCGTGACCGTATTAATCGAAACTATTGGAACTCAATTCGAGATATTGAACGTTTCAAATATGATCATGGATTAAAATAATATTTTAAAAAGGATTGATCCGAATTAGATCAATCCTTTGTTTTTTTAAAGGTAATAACTGGTTTTTGTCATGAGCTTTGAAATGGCTGTCATGGTGATTTTTACCGCATACGGTAATTCAACACCACCTGCTTCAAGTGCAGTATGACGATGATGTAATTCATCTTCATTCATTTGCTCTAAAATTTTACGAGAACGATCATCTTGAGCAGGTAACTGGTTTAAATGATCTTGTAAATGAAGGCTGACTTGACGTTCGGTTTCGGCCACAAAACCTAAGCTATATTTGTCACCCGCAATACCAGCAAGTGCGCCCATGCCATACGAAAGCCCATACCAAATTGGGTTTAATAAACTGGTATGACTATTTAGCTCTTTTAAACGAACTTCACACCACGCTAAATGATCTTGTTCTTCAATTGCTGCTTGTTGCATTTCTTTGCGTACATTTGGCAATTTCGCCGTTAATGCTTGTCCATGATAAAGGGCTTGGGCGCACACTTCACCACTATGGTTAACACGCATTAGGCCTGCAACATGACGAGCATCTTCTACACCTAGTTTTGCTTCAACCGATTCGGCCGGATTTTGGCGCTGTGCTGCGGTTGCACCCGGAACAAGACTACGTAATGCTTGATCAAAAGAGTTAATGAGCTGATCAATTCCAGTATAGTGGCGCATAAATTAGTCCTCCAAAGAAAGATGTGCTGTGGCAAGCATTGGTTTTAGACGCGCTAGAAGCCAAATACTAAAGATTGCACTAAGTACAGCTGTAATAATAAATAGTATTTTAATATCAATTTTTAAAACACTTAAGATTAAGATTGAAAAAATTGCAGATGAAACCATAAAAACGGCATTTAAAATATTGTTTGCTGCTACAACACGAGCACGATGTGAACGTGGTGAATAAGCCTGCATCATGGCATATAAAGGAACAATATAAAAACCACCGCTAATCCCAAGTAAAGTCACCGCTAACATGACATGATAGTAAACCCAACCTTGGGTAAAAATATCTTTTAACGTGAGTAATGCGCCAGTTCTTTCGGGTACAAAAGCTAAACTCGCGGCAAGGTAGAGTGCAAAAACGGTAAGGCCAATCGCACCAATTGGTACCATTTTAATATTAATTTCTGAACCACCAATTTTACGGCAAAGAAGAGACCCGACACCAATACCGACTGAAAAGAAAGTAAGCAAAAGGCTGACGACATTTTCTGAAGCATGGAGGTTTTGTTGGGTGAGCTGTGGAATTTGCGTTAAATAAGTAGCTCCATAAAACCAGTACCATGAGTTACCTAGCAAAATAGTGAACACTAAAGGTAAGCTTTTGGCATATTTAATCGTTTGAAAACTCGTACGAAGAAAATTCCAGTCAATCTTTAAATTGGGAGCAGCAACCTTTTGAGGTAAAATGAAGCGACTACATAAATAGCCAATGCAAGCAATAATTACAACAGTAAGACTAATCCACAATAAGTTTCCATGTGATGATGCAATTACAGCACCACCTAAAATCATCCCAAATAAAATTGCCATTGAAGTGCCTGACTGAAACAGAGCATTACCAGACATTAATTCATGTGGTTTTAAAATTTCAGGCAAAATTGCGTACTTGATGGGGCCAAAGAATGTTGAATGTGTGCCCATCAAGAATAGAGCAACGAGAAGTAGCCATAAGTGACCCAGCATGAAACCCGCAGTACCGATGAGCATAATGATGATTTCTAAAATTTTAATGCCACGGACGAGTTGTGAACGCTCATATTTATCTGCAATTTGTCCAGCAGTGGCCGAAAAAAAGAAATAGGGCAAAATAAACAAGAGAGCCGCTAAGTTATTAAGGGTACTTACTGGGGCAGATTGTTGCTGAATCAAACCATAAGTAATCACTAATAATAAAGATTGCTTAAAAACATTATCATTTAATGCGCCAAAAAACTGGGTAAAAAACATCGGTACAAACCGACGTGATGTCATCAGGTGCTCATCTTGTTTCATCATGTGCAAACTTCATTGTGTTTTATAAAAAAATGTGACCGATTGTTAATTTGCATCGAAAACCATGTATGATATTTTTAACGCTTGATTAAATGAAAAATCAATGGTTTTGAGTGAGTTTTACACTCACCTTGGTGCGTTTTATTAAAAATAAGTCTAGAGTTTTCTATGCCTTCTAAAATTAAGTTTAAACAGTCAACTCTCACTCATTCTATGCATTTAATTTTAAAAATGCAGGGAATTCCTAAACTTATTTGTAGCAGCTTGTTGTTAAGTGTTTGTGTAACGCCAAGTTTTGCTCAAACTTCTGTTGCAGCTAGTTCATCAACTGCAAGCCCAACTGTGTCTGATACTTCAGCAGAACAATTAGCGTCAGTGGATCAGCAAAATACTGCTCCAATTACAGATATTGCTACACTTGTGACTCAAGCTCAGCAACAACAAGATAGCTTGGCTATATTGCAACAACAAGAACAATTTCCAAATCAAATTAACGAATTTAAGCCAATTACACTGGATAATCTCGAAGATTTACCAGATATGCCTGTTGACCAAAACATGGCAAATGAAATTTATAGAGTAGCTGAAGAAGCTAAAAATGAAGCGCAGAGTTTTCAAAATGGGACTCAGAAGCTACCTGAAGTAATGGTAAGTGATGCAACGCAGTCTGAAATACAGGAAATTAAACAGGCACCTGTAAATATTGACCAGCTTATGCAAGAGATTCAATCTGATAGCAAGATTGTAGTCGAAGCCAATGAAACTGGAAAAACCTTACAGGAATTAACTCCAGAGGCCGAAGAACCACCTGAGCAAGCTGGTTTCTTTAAGCGTATTTTAAATAAAGTGCGCCCGCCACGTGCAATTCCAATGGAACAAGTACCGCGTATTAGTGCAGAAGTAAGTGGTGCTTCAGATGTGCTGGCTAAAAACATTAAAGGTAAGTTATCAACATTTACTCAAGAGTCATTTGAAGATTTCAATGCTGCTTTACCTCAACTTAGAACATTAAGTAATCAAGCAGCACAAGCGGTTGGTTATTATAATGCTGAGTTCCGATTTGAAAAATTAAGTTCGAGTCGGGTTCGCGTAAATGTTACGCCGAATGAACCTGTACGAATTAATGAGCAAAATATTGAATTTACTGGTGCGGGTGAGAAGCAACCGCAGTTTCAGGTTATTCGTTTAGTTCCTGATCAGGATGTTGGTGACATTTTTAACCATGGTTTATATGAAACCACTAAAAGTCGTATTGTTGATGCCGCATCTAATAATGGTTATTTTGATGCTTACTGGCGTTTGCATGATGTGAAAGTGAGTCAGCCAGAAAATAAGGCTGATATTAACTTGCGTTATGAAACAGGTGAGCGTTACAAATTAGATAAGGTTGAGTTTCGTATGAGTGATCCATCGAAACCTTTGCCATTAAATTTGAATATTTTAGAAAGTATGGCGCCGTGGAAAGAGGGCGATGACTATGCATTTTGGCGGGTAAATACTTTAGCAAATAACTTAACCAACTCGCGTTATTTTAATTACACTTTAGTCGACTCTGTTAAACCAGATCCAATTGAAAAACAACTTGAGCTACCGCCAGATTTACAGGCTTTGGTCGATGAACAAAACATTGATGTTGATGAGTCTAATTTACTTTCACCTGAACAACGACAACTGGCTAAAGCACGTCAATTAGCGACATCTAATAAAGAAGTTACACAAAACGTAGTAGATGAAAAACAGTTTGCCGGAACACAAAAAACAAAAGAGGCAGAACCTCAAACTGCTATGTTGCAAAGTGCGTCAGTTCAGCAGGATGAACAAGAAACTGAACAGGACCGCCTGCAAGCACAAGCACGTGAAACTAAAAGAATTCCAGTCATTGTGACTTTAAATGCAGATAAGCTAAATAGTTTAGAAACAGGTATTGGTTACGGCACCGATACAGGTGCACGTTTACGTAGTCAGTATCGCCGTTCTATTGTCAATAAATATGGTCATTCTTTTGATGCCAACTTGGAAGTTTCTGAAATTCGCCAATCTATTGATGGCCGATATAGTATTCCCTATAAACACCCTTTAAATGACTATTTTAACATTGTGGGTGGATATGAGCGTGAAACACGTGATGATATTGGCCCAGATGTAAGTTTGCTTACTGAATCCGCTGTTTTTGGTGGTGAGCGTGTAATCAAACGTCCGTTAGGGAACTGGCAACACACTTTTGGTGTCCGCTATCGTTTAGATCGTCTTACACAGCAGGGTAATGTGGACGTTTCTGAGTTACCAGATGCTTTTAAAGCAGCCGGAATGGCGTCGGAGCAAGAAGCATTATTATTTGGTTATGAAACATCAAAAACTTCTAGTAATACACGTTTGAACCCAACTAAGGCTTTTAAACAAACCTATAAAGTAGAATTAGGTAGCGAGAGTTTACTCTCCGATGCCAATATGGCAATAGCAAGTGCGGGTTGGAGATTTATTTATTCTCTTGGCGAAAATGATGATCATCAATTCGTTGGAAGATCTGACCTTAGTTACATTTTTACCGATGATTTTGACAAAGTTCCCTACAATCTTAGATTCTTTACTGGTGGTGATCAAACCATTCGAGGCTTTGACTATAAAAGTCTTTCTCCAGAAGAAGAAGGATATAAAATTGGGGGACAAGCTTTGGCTGTAGGTTCTTTAGAATATAACTATCAGTTTAAAGACGGTTGGCGAGCAGCTGTTTTCTCTGACTTTGGTAATGCCTATGATAAAGACTTTAGTAATCCAGCAGCTTATAGCGTTGGGGTTGGAATTCGCTGGAAGTCTCCAATCGGGCCAATCCGTTTAGATGTCGCTTCGGGTATTTCAGATGAAAACCATCCGATTCGTTTACATTTCTTTATAGGCCCACAACTTTAAAAATAAAATTTTATTAGGTTTATTTTATGGCGGAAGTAGAACAGCAGCCAACTTCGGCACCTGGCTCACCTAAGAAACGGCGCATTTTGCGTAGCTTCTTGCTGACGATATTGATCATATTTTTATTATTAGCGTCTTCGTTAGTGATCATGATGTCAACAGATCGCGGAAGTCGTTTTTTATTAGATCGGGTTTTAGACGCTCAGAAAATAATTAAATATGAATACGAGGGCGGGAACTTACTGCGCGGAATTATTCTTAAGAATGTTTTGGTGCAATTAAAGGACGTTGATGTTTCATTAGATAGAGCTGACGTAGGCTTAGGCTGGCGCTCTTTATTATTAGAAAAAGAAGTGCATTTGAGCCATGCGGATGTGCGTAACTTACATATTATTAATAAAACTCCGCCCTCTGGTAAAGCGTTCGAATTTAAGCCTATTAAGTTACCATTTGTTCTACGTGTTGATGAAGCCGATGTTGATCATTTAGAGATTAAGTTAGCGACCTCAGATGTAAGTTTTCATGATGTTCATTTGCAAGATGCACTTTGGTCGGAGACTAAGCTGGAATTTGAAAAATCCAGTATGGATATGGGCTATCTTTCAGTCCACAATGCCACAGGAAAAATGGATTTCAGTGGTAAATATCCATTAGACGCTACAGCAGATTTAAGAATCCCATCTTTAAAAAGTTTAAATATTCAAAATATTAAAGTCGCAGCTCGCGGCAGTTTAGATACTTTAAAAGTTGGTGTTGCAACAACAACCCCTGATTTGTTAACGGGTTGGGTGGTATTACATCCTGTTCGTGATGAAGTTCCAATGCAAGGTGAGTTATTGCTCAAAAATTATCACTTACCTTTATTGGTTGAACAAAAATTATTTGCAAAAAATGGTGTGATCAAGTTTCAAGGTGATATTAAACAACTTAATTTGGCAGTTGATACAGATTTAAAAGGTGAGAATTTACCTGAAGGTCAATACAACGCTTTAATGAATACTGACTTGGTTCATCAGTTGAATATTACTGATTTTAATGGCCAAGTCATGAAAGGTGCTGTTAACCTTAAAGGTTTGGTGAATTGGAAAGATCATGTTACTTGGGATATCAAAGGCCGTTTAGACCATATTAATCCTAAAGACAAAGTAATTCCTCAGGTCGTTCAAGACTTTTTACCGCCAAGTTTAGATGCTGCTGTTGCTTCAACCGGCTCTTTGGAAAAAGGGACTGAAGTATTTGCTAATGTTGATTTTGACCGTTACGAGTCTTGGAAACTTAAGTTTAATCAGGCTCCGGAAAAAAATAATAAACCTCAACCGATGCTCATGAATGTAGCTTGGACGAAAATAGACCGTGCAATGCCTTATGTTGGTTGGTTAAGCAGTGACAGTGGTCAAGTTGATTTAACATTACGTGATGGTCAGCAAGATATTAAAGTTGCTACAAAAGTATATCAGCATGAAAAAACTTTATTGCCAGCAGGACAATATTTAGCCAATCTGAATGTCAAAGATAATGTTTTAAATGTTCCCAATTTTAGTTTTACTGCTGAAAAAGGTAGTTTAACGGGTCAGGCTAAAGTGTTGCTTCCTACTGAAAAACGTCAGTTGGTTTGGAACGCATTGTTAAATGCAAAAGATTTTAACCCACAAAGTATTCATGCGGCAGCACCTGTTAATCTTTTAAATGGTTCGATTAAAGCGAATGGTTTTGCTAAACCAAACCAGCAAATCATTCAATTTGAGAAAATTGATTTAACTGGTCGACTGGCTCAAGCAGGTCAAGAGACTGTAACTTTAGGCGGTAAAAGTACAGCAGCATTATTATTCAATGATGTGAAAGCTGGTGGGGGCTTTAAAGGTTTTGCAGTTAATTATGATGGATCTTTAAAAGCCTTAAAACAGGCAAATGGTTTATTGAAGTTTTCTATAGCAGGTACACCAGATTTTATTCGAATTAACCAGTTACAACACGATGGTGTGGCTGGAAAAATCTATGCAACAGGTTCTGTAAATTTAAAAGATCGTATTGCATGGGATATTAATAGTTCATTGGTTCGCTTTAAACCTCAATATTTTACCTCAGCTGTGAAAGGCGAAATTTCAGGGAATCTGAAAACTCAAGGGGTTTGGTCAGACCATTTGAAACGAATTAATATTCAGCAATTGAACCTTGCTGGCTTTATAAATAATAAACCTGTTCGCGGTAAGGGTAATTTATCTTTATTGATAGACTCTAATCAAAAGGGCTTTTTACCTCAGCAGTTTGAAGCAAATAATTTATTTTTAGTGTATGGGCAGAATCAGCTACAGGCGACAGGTAATGCACAAAATCTAAAAATCAAGCTCAATGCACCTGCACTCTACGAGTTATATCCGGGGTTGCGTGGTCGAGCTTATGGTGACCTAAATGTACAATCACAACCACGTTTAAAAGCAACAGCAAATATTGCCGTAGATAACTTTGCATTTAATAATTTAGTAAGTGTGAAGAGGTTGAGTATTCAAGGTGAACTTCCAACATCGGAAACAACACCGACTCAATTAACAGCTAAGTTAGATAATTTACGTAGTGGTAATCGAGAAATTCAGTCTGCCGAAGTGAATTTGACTGGAACGAGAAAAGCACATTTATTAAAAGTGCTAGGGAATAATAGGATTTCTAAGTTCTATGTTCAGTTGGCTGGTGGTTTTAATCAAAATAATGATTGGTTAGGTCAAATTCAGAAAGGAAGTTTTGATTCACGACGAATTCGTTTGGCACAAAATCAAAATGCTCCTGTGATTTTTTCTTCGGCAAGGTCTGAGCTATATGTAGGTCAACACTGCTGGCAAAGTACTAATAGCCAGCTCTGTTTTGACCAGCCAGTACGGGTAAGTAAAGCACGTGGTAATATTTCGTTTGTAACTCAAAACATGGATTTAAGTGACTTCGCGGCATTTATGCCAGAAGGCTTAGCGATGACTGGGCAATTAAATGGTTATGCCAAGGCATCGTGGGTAAATGGAGGAAATCCAAAACTTGATGCACGTTTAATTACACGCAAAGGTGAAATTGGTTTAGCTGCGGAAGATCCTCAAGACCCTGCAACCACTCTGGCTTATGATGAACTAAGTGTTATTGCAAAAAGTGTATCAGAAGGTCTATTGTTCCGTGTTGATGTTAAAACACCTGATATTGGTACAGGATATGCGAATGTTATTATCAATCCATTCCAGCCTTCAATGCCAATGCATGGTGAGGTCGCTTTTAATGATGTTCAATTAAAAGTCTTGAAACCATTTATTCAAGATGTCCGCACACTAAGTGGAACTTTAGCCTTAGCAGGTAAGGTCAATGGTACATTAACTCAGCCACAGTTTACTGGTGAAATGCGTCTGAAAAATGGTGCAATCAGTATGATTTCGCTGCCAGTTAATTTAACTAATGTTCAGGTTTACTCATCAATTCGTCAAAACATGGCAACCATTGATGGAGCGTTTAACAGTGGTCAAGGTGTAGGGCTTTTAAAAGGCAGTTTTGAATGGAAAGATGCACCACGTCTTCAATTAAACCTCAAAGGTGATAATTTACTTGTACGTCAGGCGCCACTAATTACTGCAATTGCCAATCCAAACCTTACACTTGATATGTATCCTTTCGATAAGCGTTTAAGCTTAAAAGGATCGGTGGATATTCCTCGTGCGCGAATTTCAATGCCAGAAACAACTGCTCCAGTCATTAATACCTCATCAGATGTCCGCATAGTTCGACAAGGCCAAGACCCGCTTGCAATTTTACGTGCTGCTAAACCTTGGGATATTCGAGCTGATATTGCTGTTAATATTGGAAAGCAAGTCATATTCCAAGGCTTTAACAGTAATATTCCGTTAGTTGGTCGTTTAAATTTAAGTCAACGTGGCTACGAAACTGCGATGAGAGCTAACGGGGCAATTGGTGTCAGTCAAAAAGTAAAAATTGAAGCCTATGGACAAAGTCTAGATTTGAATCGAGCGATTGCGCGTTTTAATGGTCCATTGGCAAACCCAACATTAGATATAGATGCAAACAAAAATGTTCAGGGTAGTATGGTTGGGGTGCGTGTTACAGGTACTGCGACATCGCCAAACATTCAGGTTTATAATGATGCAGGACTATCTGAGCAAGAAGCATTAAATGCGCTCGTCACGGGACGTATTAATGAAGGTTCAAGTGGTTTAAGTAATGCAGAAGGATTTAAGTCTGATGTAAATAACACCATTGCTGCTGCTGGTATCAGTATGGGCTTGGGCGGTACACGTGCTTTAACTAACCAGATTGGACGTACTTTCGGTCTAAGTGGATTAGCTTTAGATGCTCAAGGTACAGGTGATGATACTCAGGTGAGCTTAACTGGCTATATCACACCGGATCTGTTTATTCGTTATGGTGTCGGAGTATTTACACCAGTAAACAAACTAACTTTACGTTATCAAATGAACCGCCGTTTATACCTAGAAGCAAGTCAATCTTTAGAAAGAGCGATCGATTTATTCTACAATTGGCGCTTCTAGTAGATGGAAATTAAGTATTAGAAAAGTACGCTTGTAATGCTTTCATTGATTTTAATCAGTAATAACTAAATTAAGAGCTCACCTTCGGTGGGCTTTTAATTTAATAACACCTTCATAACATTTAAAAAAGTTGAATATTTACTATATAAACCATCGATTTTCTTAAAAGTAAGCCCACTTTGAGTAGACTTCTGATTAAAGAAAATTCACTTGAAAATTGCTGTTTTATAAATTAGTTTTCAGAAACATTAAATGAAATTAGATTGATAATACCTTGTTGATAAGTGCAAATAAGGTGAATTTTTCAAGGAAATAAACGTGAAAATAGATACTTATGTTGAAATAAAATATGGCAAGGACAACGATACAAATATTAAATATCGTGGGCTAATTCACAAGTTAACAGCAACATTGTCGTTGACGCTTTTGTCATTTGGATGGTGTTCCGCCGTAAATGCCGCACAGCAACAAATTGCTTTAGTGGGGACATGGACATCTATCCCTGATGCACCGCTTGTGCAAAAACCAAAACAAGCCAGTGAGGGTTTGTACCAGCTTCAAGTGAATAGCGATGGGACTTTAACTCCTGTTAAAGTGTTGAAAATGAAAAGTCCTTCTTGGGTTGTAAAATCGAAAGATGGCCGTTTTGCCTATACCACTAATGAAGAAAATGAAGGAGCGGTGACTGCATTATCAGTTCAAAATGGTAAGGTAGAAGTGTTGAACACAGTGAATAGCCATGGTGGACATCCAACGCATGCATCAATTAGTTTAGATGGTAAATTCCTGTTTGTATCGAACTATTCAGCATTCGATAAAGGTCGTGGTGGGGTGGCTGTTTTACCAATTTTGCCAAACGGCCATTTAGGTGAAATGGTTCAAAATATTGTTTTCGCGGAAGGTTCTGGTCATGTGAAAGGTCGTCAGGAGAGTGGTCATGCACATTCGACAACTTTCAGCCCAGATGGTAAGTATTTATATGCGAGCGACCTTGGAAATGACAAAGTCTATACCTTTCGTTATAACCCAAATAAGCCTCAACCACTCGAAGCAGATAATAGCCGAGATGTGACTTTTAGGCATGGTTCTGGCCCGCGTCATATGGTCTTTTCACCAAATGGCAAACATGCGTACGTTACCGCAGAAATGCGAAGCGAAATTGTGACATTTAATGTGCAAGATGGTCATTTGAAAAAAGTGGCTGAGCTAAAACTAATTCACGAGGACAAAACACCTGAATTTAAGAGTGCGAGTGGAATTATCCTCAGTCCAAATGGCAAATATGTGATTGCTGCCAATCGTGGTGCAGACAACAAACTTTTGGTATTTAAAATTCAACAGAATGGATTGCTAGCTAAACCAGTAGTTTATAAAGCGAATGGTATTGAACCACGGGCTTTCTCCTTCGATGCGTCTGGTAAATATCTGTATGTGACGAACGTTTTTAGTAATAACATTAGTTTATTCCGCTTTGATGCAAAAAATGGCACCTTAAAACCTGCTGGCGATGCAGCAAAAATACCAACGCCTACGGATATCAAATTTTTTAATTAACCAGAATCATGAAACTGGCATTTCTAATGCTTGATATAAAAAGACCGAGGGGGAAATCATCTCGGTTTTTTTGACTGTTTTTGCAAAAATGATGATTTTCCGTATGATATGGGCAGCAATAATTAGTGTAGTGAAATGATGAAAAAGATTTTATTGATGGCAGTGAGTTTATTCTTTGTTGGTTGTTCAGAAAAGAAGCCATTAACACCTGAAGAGCAATGGCATGGCTTTTGTACTAGCGTAGGAAATGCAGCGAGAAGTATTGTTTTTGATCGTCAGCAAGCAATTGAAAAAACTCAAGCAGTTGAGCATGCAAATAAGATTGAAGATGATATTACGAAAAAATTTATTCTTAATGTTATTGATAAAGTTTACACAATTCCAAAAGAAGAACTGACAAAAGATTCTCAAGCACTCCAAGAAAAAGTTAGAAAGCAAGCGATGGATGAGTGTTTGGCAACACCTCATGACAAAATGCCAAAATATAAATCGTTCTAAATGTGTAAGGTTATTGAATTTCCTCTCATGTAAGGCATTTTTGCTTAAAAATAGCCCAGATTTGGCTAATATGCTTATTATTTATACATGGGTATTTAGATACAAAATAATGGGCATCACGGAGAAACACCCCGTTTTCATTAACTTTTACCTTGAACTCTAGTAAACTTTTGTAGTCCATATTACTTGTGAAGCTTTTTAAGAAAGCTGGAATTTGCAAGTAATTTTTCAAAAAAAGAGGAATGAACACCGTGCTAGAAGCTTACCGCCAACACGTTGAAGAACGTGCCGCACTCGGAGTCCCACCGAAGCCACTTGATGATGCTCAAACAGCTCAGCTTGTTGAACTATTAAAAAATCCACCAGCAGGCGAAGAAGCGTTCTTGGTTGATTTGCTTGAAAACCGTGTTCCTGCAGGTGTTGACCAAGCAGCTTACGTAAAGGCAGCGTTCTTGGCAGCAATTGCAAAAGGCGAAGCAACTTCACCACTCGTTTCTAAAGAACGTGCTGTTTACTTACTTGGCACGATGCTTGGTGGTTATAACGTAGCACCACTTGTTGAGCTTCTTGACAATGCTGAACTTGCAAGCCTAGCTGCTGAAGCGTTGAAGAAAACACTTCTTGTATTTGATGCATTCCATGACGTAGCAGATAAAGCAAAAGCGGGTAATGCCAATGCTAAAGCTGTTTTACAATCTTGGGCAGACGCAGAATGGTTCACAAGCCGTCCTGACGTTCCAGAAGAAATTAAAATCACTGTGTTCAAAGTAACTGGTGAGACAAATACTGATGACTTGTCTCCAGCACAAGATGCTTGGAGCCGTCCAGATATCCCATTACACGCAAATGCAATGTTGAAAAACGAGCGTGATGGTATCAATCCTGAAAAACCAGGTGAAGTTGGTCCATTAAACCAAATCAAAGAACTCATCGCGAAAGGCAACCAAGTTGCTTATGTTGGTGATGTTGTTGGTACAGGTTCTTCACGTAAATCTGCAACTAACTCTGTACTTTGGTTCTTCGGTGACGAACTTCCACACATTCCAAACAAAAAAGATGGTGGTGTGTGCTTAGGTTCTAAAATCGCTCCAATTTTCTTTAATACAATGGAAGACGCAGGTGCATTACCTGTAGAAATCGACGTTGCTAACATGAACATGGGCGACGAAGTTGTATTGAAAATTGACCACGCTGCTGCAAAAGTTACTGCTTTTAAAGATGGCGTACAAATTTCAGAAGCAGAACTTAAAACTCCAGTACTTTTAGACGAAGTACGTGCTGGTGGTCGTATTAACTTGATCATTGGTCGTGGTTTGACAACTAAAGCACGTGAAGAATTAGGTCTTGCACCTTCTACATTGTTCCGTACACCAGTACAACCTGCTGATACTGGTAAAGGCTTCACGCAAGCTCAGAAGATGGTTGGCCGTGCATGTGGTTTAGCTGAAGGTCAAGGTATTCGTCCGGGTACTTACTGTGAACCTAAGATGACTACAGTTGGCTCTCAAGATACAACTGGTCCAATGACTCGTGACGAGTTAAAAGACTTAGCATGCTTGGGCTTCTCAGCTGACTTGGTAATGCAGTCTTTCTGTCACACTGCTGCGTATCCAAAACCAGTTGACGTAACAACTCACCATACATTACCTGACTTCATCATGAACCGTGGTGGTGTATCTTTACGTCCAGGTGACGGTATTATCCACTCTTGGTTAAACCGTATGTTACTTCCAGATACAGTTGGTACTGGTGGTGACTCACATACTCGTTTCCCAATCGGTATTTCTTTCCCTGCGGGTTCTGGTCTTGTTGCATTCGCAGCTGCAACTGGCGTTATGCCACTTGATATGCCTGAGTCTGTACTTGTTAAGTTCAAAGGTAAAATGCAACCTGGTATCACTTTACGTGACCTTGTACATGCAATTCCTTACTACGCAATTCAAGCGGGTGACTTAACTGTAGAGAAGAAAGGTAAGAAAAACATCTTCTCTGGTCGTATCCTTGAGATCGATTTATCAGAAATGGAAAATGACTTGACTGTTGAGCAAGCATTCGAACTTTCTGATGCATCTGCTGAACGTTCTGCTGCTGGTTGTTCAATCACACTTTCTGAAGAGAAAGTTGCTGAATACTTACGTTCTAACATCACCATGTTGAAGTGGATGATTGCAGAAGGTTATGGCGATGCTCGTACAATGGCGCGTCGTGCTGAAAACATGCAGAAGTGGTTAGACAACCCAAGCTTGTTAAAAGCTGATGCTGATGCAGAATACTTAAAAGTTTACGAAATCGATCTTGCCGACATCAAAGAACCAATTCTTTGCTGCCCGAACGATCCAGATGACGCTAAACTTCTTTCTGATGTTCAAGGCGACAAGATTGATGAAGTATTCATCGGTTCTTGTATGACTAACATCGGTCACTTCCGTGCAGCGGGTCAGTTACTTGACAAAGTACCTAGTGGCTCATTGTCTACTCGTTTATGGTTGGCTCCACCAACACGTATGGACGAGCACCAATTAATGGAAGAAGGCTTATACAACATCTATGGTCGTGCTGGTGCGCGTACTGAGATGCCAGGTTGTTCACTTTGTATGGGTAACCAAGCACGTGTAGCACCGAACACAACATGTGTATCGACTTCTACTCGTAACTTCCCGAACCGTTTAGGTCAAGGTGCAAATGTTTACTTAGCGTCTGCTGAGCTTGCATCTGTAGCTGCGGTTCTTGGTAAATTACCAAGCCCAGAAGAATATCAACAGTACGCGTCGCAAATCGACAGCGCTTCTGCTGAGATCTACAAATACTTAAACTTCGACAAGATGAGCGAATATACTAAAGAAGCTGATCAAGTTGATACTAAGAAAATCCAAGCTGCTCAATTGACTTAATGAGCTAGGATCAAGAAAAGCCGAAAGGCTTTTCCCTAGCGCAAGAGCAAATCTATGATTTGCTTGAGCAAAAAGATAAAATAAGGGCTGAGTAATCAGCCCTTATTTTTTATAATGAAAAGCATTTTAAATATAGAAAAAAATATTTTTGAATTAGAAAATATTTTGAATAAAAAACAAAAAATTGAAGAGTTGGAAAGCTCAATTCAGCAATTATTCTCCATAATATTAAAAGATTATCCTTATCTAAAATTACCGAAATTTTCAATAATTCCAACAAAGGCTCTAGAGTTTATTGTTTGGTATCAAGACCCGAATGCCATTACTGAAACCTTATTAATTAAGCAAAATAGTTTTGATGCATATTTATGGAGATGTGATGATGAAAAATGGTATTTAGATGATTTCTATTCTGAACCGCGCGAAATCGCCTCTAAATTAATTAAAAATATACCTGTCTTTTATTCAATTCCTGAGAATCCTAAAGAGGTGAAGCACTTGCTTGAAATTGGAATAATGCATTTTAACGAGATTTTATTTCCCATTTTTTCAAACAGAACGTTAGAGGACAGTAGAGAAGTATTGACATGGGATGATCACTTTTTACTAGTAGGTACCCAATTGACCAATCTTAAACTTTATAGTCATGAAGAGTGGAATGCCTTGATTGATAGAGAGAATTCTTATTTAAATTAAAATTAGGCAAAAGATTTTTAAGATTAAGAGATATTTATACTGATGGTAATATTATTTATACATTCGCATTTAAATTTAGAGGAACATTCCTATTAGCATAAGAATGTTCCTCCATATTTATAAAATCACCAATAACCTAACACTTTCCACCACAGTCCGCCAATCACCACAAAGATAATGATGTTAACGACACTCATAACAAAGCCAGCCTTCCACCATTCACCCAGTGTGGTGTAGCCCGAACCGAACACTACAGGGGAAGTGCCAGTCGCATAATGGGTTAATGTCATCATAATACTTGAAGCCGCTGCCATCATTAAGGCAAATAACATTGGCGGTGCACCGAGTGCAAGCCCAGCCGTATAAAAAGCAGCAAACATCGCGGTAATATGTGCCGTAGTGCTAGCAAACATATAATGTGCATACAAATAAGCCAGCATTAACAATAAACAAGCAGGCATCCAGCTTAGACCTAAATGACCAATACTAGTTTCTAAAACACCCGAGAACCACGTGATTAAACCCAATTTATTTAAATAAGTCGCCATCATGACTAATGCTGCGAACCAAGTAATAGTATCCCACGCATTCTTTTGAGTCAGAATATCATCCCAAGTCAGCACACCTGTAAGTAGCAATAATCCTAAACCAATAAAAGCAGTCGTCGTTGGGTCAACAGCCCAAGTAGAGCCAAAAATCATGGCAGGAATACCTGCCCATAGCATCAATAAAATACCGAATACACTAAGCATAATGATTTCATTTTTACTGACAGGTCCCATTTCTTTTAATTTAGTTTTAGCAAACTGAGCTGCATTAGGTGTTTCTTTGACTTCGGGTGGATACATCAAATACATAATCAAAGGCATGATGATTAAAGCAATTAATCCAGGTACTAACATCGCCAGTGCCCAAGTGCTCCAACTTAAAGAAATTTCACTATTGGTCGCCTTTGCCACTAAATCAACTACTAATGGGTTAGGAGCAGTTGCTGTAATGAACATTGCAGAGGTAATCGGGTTGGCTTGGTAGTTAACCAATGATAAGTATTTTCCCATCCGACCTTCAGTGCCTTTAGCAGGATCGGAGTCATAACTAGTAGAAATTGCCAGTACAATCGGATGAATAATTCCACCACCACGTGCCGTATTGCTGGGTGTTACAGGGGCGAGAATGAGTTCGGAAAGCACCATGCTATAGCCAATACCAATGGTTTTTTTGCCCCAAACTGCGATAAATAAATAGCCTAAGCGTGCACCTAATCCAGTTTTTTGCAAACCTTTAGAGATCATGATGGAAATACCAATCAACCAGATTAGGGGGTTAGCAAAGCTACTTAGGGCATCTTGAATGGCTCCACTTGGGCTGTCATTAGTAACACCTGTCACAGCGACTAAGGTGATAGCAATAATCGCAATTGCACCGATTGGCATAGCTTTACCGATGATTGCGGCAATCACACCTACAAACATCGCCAATAAATGCCATGCATCAGGGTCGACTCCAGTAGGTACAGGAATCACAAAC
The DNA here is from genome assembly GCF_027855175.1 of Acinetobacter sp. AOR14_HL. NCBI lineage: Bacteria > Pseudomonadati > Pseudomonadota > Gammaproteobacteria > Moraxellales > Moraxellaceae > Acinetobacter > Acinetobacter sp. AOR14_HL. The sequence goes on from NZ_JAKTII010000004.1 coordinate 128,776, forward strand.
CAGATTAACAATGTAATAAATAAAGAAATAAGTGTAGGGAGGGCTTTAAATCCCATGTAATTTCCCCTTGTTTTCATATGTTTAAAAAAAATAAAGTTCTTTATGAGTGAATCGCTAAAGAAAATAAGTATTAAAGTTCTATTATCGATTAAATGATACAAAAATTCAAAAAACTTAAAAATAACGAGTGGGAAGTACTAATTTTCATCTTAATAAAAGGGATAAAATTTTGTGTTAAGAATTTCTTTGTTTTATTTGGTATTATTAAGTTTTTCTGAAATTTTGACTCTGAAATTGATTCAAAAATTATAAATTCTCTGTATGGATATCAGCCTAATAAATAGTACCTAGTATTGTTAGTTTTAGAAAAAGCTATAAAGATATCTAATTAAATTAATATATTCTAATACTAATTTTTAGAAAATATTAAAGATCAGAAAATAAATTATATATCTAGATTAAGATATAAAGAGTGAAAAAATTATTTAATAAAATAACTTATATATAATTTTGGGTAAAAAATAGACTTTATGAATTGTTGTTTTTATTAAAAGTGTGAATTGGTTCATATTTTTATTTAAAAATACTAAATATGACATTTTTTAATTTGATATATATAAAATTAAATATAGTACTAGAAATTAACTGGTTTTTTGTTTTAAAATAATTAAACGAACTTAAAAATAATTAAAAAAAATATGGGTATTTTATATAGGGAATTTAAGAATGCTAAAGACAATTGTTGAATTTAAATTTGATGATTATCAACGATATGATCAAAAAACATACTCTGATGAAGAAGGTGTTTTAGTTCAAAAAACTGAAGATATTGCACAATATATTTTTAGTATTTTGAAAAATAGATATCATTTAAATATAGAGCTATATAGTGAAAACTGGGGATGGCAAATTGAAATTCTTTTGCCCGAAATAACCATGTATCTTGGAATCAGTGTCTATGAAGAATATAGTAATGGATTCGCAATTTTTATTTCTCCAAATACACCTATTTTAAGAAAGTTTTTATTTAGAAAGCTTGATATTACTCATCACATTATGTTGCTGCAAAACTATATTAATCTTATTTTGAAATCACACCCAGGCATCTATGATGTGCAGTGGTGGGAAGAAAATGAATTCCGATGTGTAGCAATGACTTGACCTGAGAAAAAAGTAGAAAATTTTAAATGCTCAAGTGAGTGAAGGAAAATTTATTAAAGACTATATTGGTGAATAGAGGGCGAGAGCTTACTATATCTTTAATATCAAGTGGTCAGATCACTATGCAAAATTCAGCTTGGAAGGGATTGCGTAAGTTTTTCTATAATAATCTTCATAACCATGACTATGAAACTACGGTAAGTAGATGTATTAATTATTTTTTAGTTGTTTTAATTGTTGGCAACGTCGCTGCCGTTTTGTTAGAAACAGTAAATGATTTGTACACAAGCTATCATGTTTGGTTCGACTATTTTGAAGTTATTTCAATTGCAATTTTTAGTATTGAATATCTATTAAGACTATGGAGTGTTGCAGATCGAGATACGACACAATCTGCATGGAAAATCCGCTTGAACTGGATGAAAAGTGGGGAAGCAATTATTGATTTGATGGCAATCTTACCTGCTTATCTTAATTTCTTCGTACGAATCGATCTTCGTATGCTCAGAATATTACGTTTACTTCGTTTATTAAAATTGACACGGTATTTTATCTCACTACAAATATTGTTATGTGTGATTAAGCGTGAGAAGGGTTCTTTTCAGGCAGTTATCTTTATTTTAATTATCATGATTATTATGACTGCTTCTGGAATTTATGTGGTTGAAAATAAAGCTCAGCCAGAAGCCTTTAGTTCAATACCTAAATCTATGTGGTGGGCGGTGGTTACTTTAACCACAGTAGGTTATGGCGATGTCACCCCAGTGACCAGTTTAGGAAAGTTATTAGGCGCACTCATTACCATTTTAGGTGTTGGTATTGCAGCGTTACCAGCTGGTATTTTAGCATCTGGGCTTGCAAATGAACTCAATCAACGGAATCAAAGACTAGAGCAAGAGTTTCGTGAGTTACTTCAAGTACGAGGGATTGATATTTTACATGACGAAGTTGAAATAGAGCGGATACGTCAAAAAGTGGGATTGCCAAAAGAACAAGCGCATAACCTGATTATTCAAATTATGCGTGAAAAAGTATTAGAGGAAGAAGAATCGGTTAGAGAGACAAAATGTTATTGTCCTCACTGTGGCGGTAAGCTAACTGATTAGAAATAATTAGTTAGCCTCTTCTTTGATTAAATTTTCTTACTTGTTTTTTCTACTGCAAAGGCAATAAGTAAAATGATAAGGCCACCGAGGCTTAAGACAAAACCGACCCAGATTGGCGCGATCCAGCCCATTTGGTGACTCAGTACCCATCCACCTAGAAATGCACCTAATGCATTGGCCATATTAAAGGCAGAGTGGTTGAGTGACGCTGCTAACGTTTGAGCATCGCCAGCGACATCCATTAGACGAGTCTGTAATGCTCCACCTAATCCCATTACGGTAAGACCAATCAAAAATAAAGATGCTATAGCAGTATAAATATTACTCATTAAGAAACTAGCCACTACAAAAGCGATAGCTGAGCTAATGAGTACACCTACAATCGTTTTATTCAGATTTTTATCTGCAAGCCATCCTGCGGCTAAGCCACCAATAACCATACCAATACCCCAAATAGCCAAAGCGATAGGGACGATTTGGATATTCACTTGTGTATATTCAGTCAAAATAGGTGAAACATAGCTGTAAACAGAAAACATGCCACCAAAACCGATTGCACCCACCGCTAGTGTTAACCACATGTTGATATTTTTAAGGCCAGCTAATTCTGTTTTTATGCTTGCTTTTGCTTGGACTGGAATATTGGGTACAAAGAAGCCAACAGCAATTAAGGTGAAGAAAGCGATAGTCGCTGAAAATTCAAAGCCAGCTCTCCAACCAAAATTTTGACCTAACCAAGTTGCCAAAGGTACACCAATCACAGTTGCAACTGTAAGCCCCATCATCATTTGGGCAACAGCCGATGCTCTTCGTGAAGGACCAGCTAGTTCAGCTGCAACTAATGCACCAACACCAAAATATGCTCCGTGCGGTAAACCTGCAATAAAACGTGAGATTAAAACAGTTTCAGGTGTATGGGCTAAAGCGGTACAGGCATTTGCGATACCATAAAAAAGCATTAAGCCAAGTAATAACGTTTTTCTAGGAACTTTAGCTCCAAGAATAGCGATGATGGGAGCACCAATAACCACACCTAATGCATAAGCACTAATAAAGTGTCCAGCTTCTGGTACTGTAATTTTTAAGTTATTGGCAATTTCCTGAATCAGTCCCATTGCGACGAATTCGGTGGTTCCAATACAGAAACCACCTACAGCGAGTGAGAAAATTGCTAAAAATAGTGAATAGTGTTGATGTGTAGATAGAGGAGATTGCGGGGACGCCATAATAGGTTAAGAAAAGACTCAAAAAGAGAAGTATAAGGGAAAAGAGTACAGAATAATAAAAAACTAAAATATTGAGATAAGGATTACATATTCAAATGAAGTAAATTTAAATTTTTATATGGAATAATTCATCGAAAAACTTTTAAAAATTATATATGATGAGCGCGTAATACTTTAAGCATTACAACAAGTTGTATAAATATCTAAAAATAGAGATGCTAAAACGTGGGAAAATTATTTATTACCTGCCTTATGGGTATGGCTATGTTATCTATGTCTGGTTGCGCAGTATTTATGGCGGGTAATCAACCAAGTAAAAAAAATTTAAATGTTCTAAATCCAGGCAGTTCTCGTAATTATGTGATTGCCGAGTTTGGTGCGCCTGTACTTTCAGAATACCGTGATGGAACACGCGTTGAGATCTATACTTTTCAGCAAGGTTATTCAAAGTGGGTGAAAGTCGGCAGAGCTTTTGGTCATGGTGTAGCAGATGTTGCTTCAATCGGTCTTTGGGAAGTATTTGGGACGCCGACTGAAGCATATTTTAACGGTAAAGAAACATCTTACGAAGTATCTTACGGACCAGATGATTTAGTAAAAAGTTATAAGCTTATTGATTTTAATGAGGCATTTCCAAAAGTAAAAGAGCAATAATGTAGATGAAAGAGGCCTGTGGGCCTCTTTCTTTTTGAATAAAAGATTAGAGAATTTTAAATTTGAATATTAAATGATAATAATAATGATTTTTATTTATGTATACTGTAGCTGCGTATCTTTTGTCTGAAATTTTTTAACTTTGTGTACAACAGGATTTTGTAAGAATGAATAAATTTTTAATTGTGCCTCTTGCATTTATATGTACCACAGGCTTTGCTCATGAGCCCTATGTAGCGCCTTTAGCTTATAAAACAGAACAAACTCAAGTACCCGTAATTGCTGGTTATGCCGAAGAAGCATTAAATAGTGAGTATGCTTTAAAGGATGCCAAACTTACCGTAATTACTCCTAAAAATGAGCTTAAGACGATTACTGCGGAAGCTTTGCATAAATCGGCCACGGTTTTTGATGTCGATTTGCCGGAAGAGGGAACTTATATCATTCAGACACAAGCAAGTTATCCTTTAAAATATGTATATGACCAAAAAGCATGGCATTTATTTTTTGATATGCCAGCTGATAAAGCCCCACCGAAAGCAGAACGTGAATATTTAATTCCAGCTGACATTAAAGCGAAAAATATTAAAACAGAAGAAGTAACACGAGAGTGGGTATTACAAAGTTATCTTTCTAAAGGAAAAGTTTCAGATATTCAACTTCCAAACACACCGATTAAAGTTAACTTCTCTGTACATCCCAACGCAATTAAAGTTGCTCAACCTATTAAATTAACCATAAGTGAGAAAGGAACGAGTCTCGCGAATGCTGAAATTAATTTAAGAGAAAAAGGCGCGACTGATAAACAAGTGCAGCAGTTTAAAGCAGATAGCAACGGTCAGGTTGAGCTTAAATTTCCAAAGGCTGGAGAGTATTTAGTAGAAGTAACAGCTCCACTAAATTTAAAGGTAAAACCTAAAAATCAAAGTTATACGATTATTAGCTTAAATGTGTGGGCGCAGTAATTATTAATTTTCATAAGAAATAGACCTAGATTGGGTCTATTTTTTGTTTTTATAAAATTCTTTTCGATTTCAATTAAGCAGTAATAAGCTACACAGTTGTACCTTTAAATTAAAAAAATTCATCTGATAGAATAATTATGAAAAATAATTCATGTTGAGACAAATTAATTAATTCCATGGTAAAATGAATAATATTCATTAGTGAAGATTTATCTACAGTTATCCTATTTGCTGAAAAGCAAAGATGAGATTAAGACACTCACAGATAAATCTCTTTTTTAGGCTTGGGCCCATGTTAGAAATACGCCACCTTAAAACTTTAGTTGCCTTACGTGAACATGGTTCATTAGTTTCTGCTGCGAATGATCTTTGTTTAACGCCCTCGGCTATCTCTCACCAATTAAAAGAATTAGATCATTGGTATGGGGTAGAGGTGGTGAATCGACGTAGCCGGCCTGTTAGCTTTTCTAATGTTGGGCAACGCTTACTTAAGTTAGCTGATGATGTTTTACCGCAAATCCAGATTACACATAGTGATATTACTCGTATTGTGCATGGACAGACCGGTAGAATTATCTTTTCATCTGAATGCCATAGCTGCTTTGATTGGTTAATGCCGTTATTGAATCAATATCGACATCAATACCCAGATGTTGATTTAGACTTTGCTTCTGGATTTGAAGCTAATCCACATGAGCTTTTACAAAATGCTGAATTTGATTTGCTTATTACAGCCGATCCAATTGCATTAAAAGGAATTGAGTATTTTCCTATTTTTGAATATGAATCGCGTTTGGTTCTATCCAACACACATCCATTGGTTCGTGCTGAAAATATTACGGTTCAAGAGTTAGCAGAAGAAGTTTTAATTACTTATCCAGTTGATAAGCATCGTTTAGATATTATGTCTAAACTTTTCATTCCGGCAAATATTCAGCCTAAACAAATACGAACAACAGATTTAACCCAAATGCTCATTCAGCTTGTAGCAAGTGGGAGGGGCATTGCGGCATTGCCTGATTGGGTAGTGAATGAATATGAACAAAAGGGATGGGTTACGAGTCGCCGTTTAGATTGTGTTTCACCTACAGGCTTACGACGGACGTTATATGCGGGCTATCGAACTGAAGAAAAAGAAAAAAGTTATTTTGAAGGGTTCTTAAAGCAGTTAGAAAAATTCTCTTTAAAACGAACTTCGTATTATTCTGGCTAGAGCAATTCATTTAGCTTAAGCATAAAAAAGGTGCCCAATGGCGCCTTTTTTTATATCGAAAAAATTTATTTACCGATAAATAACGAGAGCAAGCCTGCTGCAATAAGAGGGCCGACAGGTACACCACGGAGCAAGGCGACGCCTGCAACTGTGCCAATTAATAGACCTGCAACAACATCAGGCTGACTCGACATAAGTTTTACGCCGCGACCACCTAACCATGCGACTAACAGACCGATTGCAATGGCAACCAGTGATTTAATACTAACAAAGGACTTTAAAATACTCTCTCCGCTCAGTTTTCCGCTGGCAATGGGTGTGAGTACCCCAATGGTTAAAATAAGAATTCCTAAATTAAGACCATGTGCTTGAATAAAAGGGAAAAACTGATTTAAAGGCGTAATTTTAACGACAATGAGCACACCTGCTGCAATGGTTACAGCTGCATTTTGACTTAGTAAACCACAGATAAGTAGAACTAGAAGGACAACTAAATTAACATCAAATTGGGCAAGCATGGGAGCGGGGTGGGCAAGTAAATAAAATGGAATTGTATAATATTTAAGAGTAGGAATGTGAAAGCTTTAAAAGATTCAGCAGATCTTGGATTTTATCTTTAATAAAATTTTATTGTATATCGCTCATTGATAAAGAGTTTTAATTTTCGGTTACGCTTGGACACAATGTTATATAAATTAACAAGTTAAATCTTATAGTTTTTTGAAGTTGTGTTATAAAAATAGTCATTACTCATGAACATAGGATAATGACTATGGAAATTGTAGATATCAAAATTAAAGATCAGTTTGATCAGATTCATGATGCCAAGGCTCAATTAAAGCAAAATTTAGTTGAACACGAAAATGAAACTTTAAAGCTAAGCCAACGTATTGAACATATTATTGTTGATAATGAAATTATTTTACCTACAACTGAATTACTGTTCGAAAGTGAACAGAACGAAAATATTTATCGAGTAATTGAAGAATAGAGCGCAGTTTAATGAACTAAATGCAAAGAGTAGTGAGTAGGGAGTTGAAACTGCGTTAAAATGAGTGTTTTGTTCTAAAGAGAAACTCCATGCTGCTGGAAAAAATTTTACAATCACAAGGGTTTGGTTCACGTAAATATTGTCAGCAGTTAATAAAAAATGGTTCTGTAAGTGTTGATGGAGAGGTTGCAGATGATCTCAAAAAGCAATTTTCTCCTGAAAATTTAGAATTCTCGCTTTTTGGGCAAACTTACCAATATCGAGAACAAGTTTATATTGCATTAAAAAAACCAAAAGGTTTTGAATGTTCACATCAGCCTCAGCATCATCAAAGCGTTTTTAGTCTTTTACCTGAAATCATGATTCATCGAGGCGTCCAAGCAATTGGGCGTTTAGATCAAGACACAACAGGCTTACTCTTACTTACTGATGATGGTAAATATCTTCAAGCTTTAACCCATCCCCGTAAACATGTTCCAAAGGTTTATCATGTTACGACTCTCGATCCAGTGACACCTGAGCAAATCGTAATGTTAAGCGAAGGTGTCAGCTTACATCAGGAAAAAGGCATTTTTGCTGCAACCGATGTAGCAATGTTGGAAACTCACCAATTAACGATGACCATTCATCAAGGTGTTTATCACCAAGTCAAAAGAATGATTGCTGCTGTAGGAAATAAAGTAGAAGCATTGCATCGCCATCAAGTAGGTCAATTGGTTTTACCTGAAATAGCAGATGGGGAATGGATTTATTTATCAGAGCAGCAAAAGCAGCTAGCACAAAATATTATTTAAGAAAGCAATGGAAGGTTTGGAACTCACTATCCCGAATGAAGCCCATTTGTTCATATAGACGATGAGACTCATGGTTATTACTTTGAGTTTCTAGGCTAATGCGTAGGGCATTTTGTTGTTTTGCAAATAAAATGGCAGTATCGATTAACTGTTTGGCTGAGCCTTGGCGACGAAAAATTGGCGTAACATATACATCATCTAAAATATAATATGTTGAACAAGCAACTGAAGAAAAACCTAAATAGAGTAGAACGAATCCGGTGATTTTGTCATCTTTAATATGAATAAAAAAAACACTTTCTCTATTCTCAAAACGTTGTTTAAGAAAGTAAAGTGATTCATTAAAATTAGAAGAGGCCCCATAAAACTGGCGGTATTCATCAAACAAAACGGCGAGTTGGTCTAAATCTTCAAAAGTCGCTCGTCTAACGATCATTTGGTACTCCTTGTAACTTATCATTATATTTTTACAAAGAGAGCATAACGAAAAAAAGAGCTTTTTGACGTTAAAACTTGTTTATAAATGCAACAGTGTTAAGTTTTGTCGCTCTCACCAAGAAGTGCGTTTAGTTCTTCAAACAAATCTTCATGATCATCATCTTCGCTTAAAGTCGATGGGTTTTGATTTAATGAAGATGCTTTTGCTTTTCGGAGTTTTAATAATTGTTCCATATTAATACTCTGATTTTCGATCGCAAACGGAATAGATTTAGTTAATACGACCTGTTTAAAAAAAAGTCGTACCGCTTGGGCAGGGGTAATTCCCAATTGTTTAAAAACAGCAAAAGCCTGCTTTTTCTCTTGGGAGTCCAGTCGAACCTGATAAACTTCTGTTTTTCGCATGAATAACAAAACCAAATGATTTTTAATTTTTAGGAATTTATTTTAAACCATCGCAATGTAATTTCAATGTTTTTCGGCATAAAAAACAATCTTTTTGTCATTACGCTTACATTACAACGTCAATTCAAACTGAGAATTGAAAAACATTTCCCCTTTCGTGAGTGGATCGACAAATGAAATGTGCTTCGCTAAAAGTTGTAGTGGCTCTGAAAAATCATCATCTGCCTTATGTTGAACAGTCGGGTAAAATGGATCATTTTTAATCGGAATATCTAGATAATTAAGATGTACACGAAGCTGGTGCTGTTTACCTGTCGTCGGTGTTAAACGATATTTAGCCCAAATCTGGTTGTGTTCAATAAGCTCAATATAGGTCTGAGTGTTTGCTTTAGCATTTGCCACAACTTGCATGGTGTAAAAAGGAGACCCTTTATCTAAATGCAAATGTAATGTTTGAGGAAGTTTTAATTCTTTTTTATAAGGCGCGATAGCGTGGTAAGTTTTATTGACTTGACGCTCTGCAAATAATTGTTGGTAAATACCTCGCGATTCAACCCGTTTGCAAAATAGAACCACCCCAGCAGTTTCACGGTCTAATCGATGTATCGGTGTTAAAAATTCATTACCTGTCTGTTTTTTAAGTCGAACTAATAATGTTTCTTGTACATATTGTCCAGTTGGGCTAATTGTTAAAAAATGAGGTTTATCGACCACCAGTAAGTCATCATTTTCAAATAAAATTCGATGCTCGAAAGGAACATGTGGCTCATAGGCAAGAAATCGATAATAAAAAATATGGGTATTGCTTTGATAGGGGCTATCTAATGTTAATTTTTGTCCATTTGCCCCATAAATAAGTCCATCCTGAAATCGTTGTTGCCACTCTTGAACTTTAATATGTTGAAAATGTTGGCATAGATACTCATAAATAGTTTGAGTATTTGTTTGTGCAGGAAGATAAACTTGGCTTGCGCTTACACCATCAACCATAGGTGGCAAAAAATCGTTCGGACTAGACATAAAAAAGTATAAATATGTAAGAGAATTGATATAAAAAAGCCAACTTCTAGGGCTTGAGTAGGCTTTTAAGGCAGGGCAATGTTATCATATCGATTATTTTGAATCATGTTATGTGTGCTATGTCGTATTCATTGAAATTGGTCTTAAATCATGAAGAAGATACTGGGCGTCTAGCTCAAGCGTTGGCGCAACATGTTCAGTCAGGTGTGATTTATTTAATTGGAGACTTAGGTGCGGGTAAAACCACACTTACGCGCTATTTCTTACAGGCTTTGGATCATAAAGGCTCTGTTAAAAGTCCAACCTATACACTAGTTGAGCCCTATAAAATCAATGAGAAAGAAATTTTTCATTTTGACTTATATCGTTTGAATGACCCTTATGAACTTGAATTAATGGGAATCCGTGATTATCTAGATGTCACAGATGCATTATTTTTATTTGAATGGCCATCAAAAGGTGGTGATGAAATTCCTCAGGCAGATATCATCATCGATATTCAAAAGTCAGAGGATGAGCTGAGTCGTTTTGTAACTTTAACTCTACCCACAGAACATTTGTATCAGACTTTGCAGGAACAGCTTCATGACTGATGAAAAGCTAACACAACGTCGTATTCATACTTTAGACGCAGCGTTAGCCAACCAGATTGCTGCTGGTGAGGTGATTGAACGTCCTTCATCTGTTGTTAAAGAATTATTAGAAAACTCCATCGATGCGGGTGCAACTGAACTCATTGTACGGATCGCTCAAGGTGGTTCGACCCTCATAGAAATTATTGATAATGGGCATGGCATTCATTCTGAAGATTTGGCATTAGCCGTCATGCGCCATGCGACAAGTAAAATTAAAACTGCAGAAGATTTACACGCTATTGTGAGTTTAGGATTTCGCGGGGAGGCCCTTGCTTCGATTGCCGCAGTTTCAAGATTGACATTGACTAGTAGCCAAGATGAAAGTGGTATTGGCCATCAGGTTGAAGTCAATGGTACAGCCTTTGATCATCAAGAAGTACAAGCTGTTGCTGCTCAAAAGGGGACTCACATACGTGTTCAGGACTTATTTTTTAATGTACCGGCACGCCGTAAATTTTTAAAGAAACCAACGACTGAATTTGGTCATATTGAAGAGATTGTTCGTCGTCTGGCTTTAACGCATTTTGATATACGTTTTGTGCTTGAACATAATGATAATATTAGAATTAATTTACCTATAGCAGATAGCGGAGAACTTCGTTTTCAGCGAGTACAGCAATTATTAGGTTCGCAATTTGTACAAAATGCATATTGGATGGATGCCGAAAGTATTAGCATGCGTTTATCAGGTTGGCTTGGCCATCCTTCAGATGCTCGTGCGCAGGCTGATATGCAATATGTCTATGTAAATGGTCGTATTGTTAAAGATAAAACGATTTCACATGCACTACGTATGGCATATGACGGTATTTTACACGGCCACCAACATTCATCATATTTACTTTTCTTAGAAGTTGACCCTGAAAATATCGATGTGAATGTTCATCCTACAAAACATGAAATTCGCTTTTTAAATCAGAGAGAAGTGCATGAGTTTGTAAGACATTATGCGAAAGAAACTTTGTCGCAATTTCAGACAGCGAGCGCTGATTTAGCTCAAGCGATGAAAGTAGATGAAAACTCTGATTATTCAGTACAACCGCAGCCTAAATATCAAGAACAATTTTCATTACACCGAGCAAATGAAACTTTAAATGCAGATAGTGAGCCACAGACTCAGCACGCACCAACAGAGTTATTAACCGATTTTAACGCTAGTCGTCCGCAAGCTGTTCACTATGCAGATCAAACCCCAAAATATAACGGTTCTCCTCAGTTAAATAATGCGTTAAAGACATACTTAGCGCCACTGCGTGATCAACCTGCTAATTTTTCAGTGAATGAAGATATTGAGCCAGTAACTAAAGTCGATGAATTTCCGTTAGGCATCGCAATTGCTCAACTTCATGGAATTTATGTTTTAGCGCAAAATACAGAAGGGCTGATTATTGTTGATATGCATGCAGCACATGAGCGTATTTTATTACAGCAAATGAAAAATGCTTGGGACAAACCAGAGTTTTGGACATCTCAACAGTTACTCATACCTAAAGTCATTTCTATTAGCCGTATGCAGGCAGTGCGGGTAGAAGAGTTAAAACCTCAACTGGAACGTTTAGGACTGGAAATTGATTTATATGGAGACGAGCAGATTATTGTTCGGGGAGTGCCAGCCATATTACAAAAAGCTGACTTTGAAAATCTTATTCCTGAACTTTTAAATGATTTAGACCCAAATGATGAAGCACAAGGATTACTTCAAAAAAGAGATGAGTTATTAGCTGGAATGGCATGTCATGGAGCAGTGCGTGCACATCGACAACTCAGTCTTTCAGAAATGAATGCTTTACTTCGCCAAATGGAACAAACTGAATTTGCGAGCCAATGTAACCATGGGCGGCCAACTTGGCGTGCATTCCCATTATCTCAATTAGATAAATTATTTGCTCGAGGAGAGTAGTTTTACATGTCAAATCAATTGCCCGTCATCAATTTAATGGGACCAACTGCAAGTGGTAAAACCGCTTTGGCATGTGAATTATACGAACGTGGAAATTTTGAGCTGATTTCTGTTGATTCTGCTCTCGTTTATAAAGATATGGATATCGGTACTGCTAAACCAACTCGTGAAGAACAAGCGCTATATCCTCACCATCTCATTGATCTTATTACTCCTCTTGAAGTTTATTCAGCTGCTCAATTTGTTGAAGATGCGTCTAAGTTGATTGATGACATGCATTCACGTGGGAAAACTCCTATTTTAGTAGGAGGCACAATGTTGTACTTTAAGGCATTATTAGAAGGTCTATCGAGTAATTTGCCGAGTGCAGATCCCCAAGTTCGAGCGTCAATTGAAGAAAAAGCTTTAAATGAAGGGTGGCAGGCTGTTTATGACGAATTAGTTTCTGTAGATCCTGCCGCGGCTATAAAATTTAATGTGACTGATAAGCAAAGGATTATTCGAGCACTCGAAGTTTATAAGCTTACGGGTGAGCCAATTACTAAATTGCAGGCAGAACAACCAAAAAACGTACCATATCGATACATATTTCATAATTATGCTTTACTTCCAGATCGGGTAGAATTACATCAACGCATTGAGCAAAGATTAAGCAAAATGTGGGATATCGGTTTTTTGAGTGAAGTTGAAGCTCTAATTGAAAAATACGATTTAGATGAAAATTTACCCTCAATGCGTTCGGTGGGTTATCGACAAGCACTAGAATTTCTATTAAAAAGTGATATAAGTCTCAAAAGTAAACGTGAAATGGAGGATAAAGCTTTATTTGCAACACGACAACTTGCCAAACGTCAATATACGTGGTTACGTTCTTTGCAAGAAATACACGATTTTAAAACTTACTTGACGATAAAGCAGGCGAAAGAAGACTTGCGAAACTCTTATGGATAAAGCAAAATTTGCACACTGTCTTTTTATAATTTTTAGTTGAAAAATAAAGATAGTTTTTTTGCGCTGATTTAAAAATTTTTTTTTGGAGTTAAAAATGTCTAAAGGTCAAACTTTACAAGATCCGTTCTTAAATTCTCTCCGTAAAGAACGTATCCCTGTTTCTATTTTCCTTGTGAACGGTATTAAATTACAGGGTCATATTGAATCATTTGACCAATATGTTGTTTTATTAAAAAATACAGTAAGTCAAATGGTTTACAAACACGCGATTTCAACTGTTGTTCCAGCTCGTAACCCACGCCCAGCAGGCGCGCAAGGTACAGGCTTCCCAGCACAAGGTGGCACACAAGGCGGTTTTGGTGGTCAACCTACTGGTGGCTTCGGTGGCGGTCAAGGCGGTGGCTTTGGTGGTGCTCAAGGTGGCTTCGGTGGCGCTCAAGGCGGCTTCGGTGGTCAAGGCGGCTTTGGCGGTGGTCAAGGTGGCGGCTTCGGCGGTCAAGGTGGCTTCGGTGGTCAAGGCGGTGGTTTCGGTGGTCAAGGCGGCTTCGGTGGTCATCAAGGTGGTTTTGACAACGATACTAAATTTGAAGATGGTCAAGAAGACGAAAATAATCGTTAATTGATATCTAAAAAAGAAACCAGTCAGATAATGACTGGTTTTTTTATGTTTATTTAAAAGTTAATTCAAAATATTAAATTCATCAAAGGTCATAATTTGGCCATGGTGACTCATATATTTAAATAAATAGAGTTTTAATCGATGATATTAATATTGGCTGCTGCTTTAAGTAGTGTCTTGGTGTCTATTCTACTAAAAAACTTAAAGAAAAAAGGGTATCAGCCGTTACAAATGATTGCATGGAACTATGCGAGCGCAAGTCTTCTTTGCTTTTGGTGGTTTCAGCCTGATATTCAACACATTTCAATATCAAAGACTCCTTGGTGGTTAATTATTGCATTGGGACTGATTTTGCCCAGTATTTTTCTGTGTTTAGCCAAGTCATTAGAATATGCAGGAATTGTTAAGACCGAAGTTGCACAGCGTCTTTCTGTCGTACTTTCTTTACTCGCAGCTTATTTCTTTTTTCATGAGCAATTTAATGCATTAAAGCTATGGGGAATAGGTTTAGGAATTTTTGCTGTTTTACTTGTTCTTTTTGGACAAATGAGTAATTCTTCGAATCATCAATCTCGAAAAGCAATTTTTGCTCTATTAAGTGTTTGGTGTGGATATGCCGCAGTAGATATTCTCTTAAAATATACGAGTAGTTTAGGTCTTCAATTTACACTCACTTTGAATCTTATTTTTATTACAGCTTTTATATTATCACTTTCATATTTATTGGTGCAGAAAACCCAAAAATGGCAGTTTAAAAGTGCTATAGCTGGGTTGATATTAGGTGTACTTAATTTTTCAAATATTGCTTTATATGTGAAGGCTCATATTCTTTTAAAGGACTCACCTGCAATTGTTTTTGCAAGTATGAATATTCTTGTGGTGCTATTAGGCATTGCAAGTGGCGTTATTTTATATAAAGAAAAATTAAAATGGCCGACCACTTTAGGTATTTTATTTGGGATCAGTGGCGTGATTTGTTTAGCTAGGGCAATGGCTTTATAGTTCAAGAGACTTGAATCTCTTGAACTATTCTAATTTTATAAATAGGTAAAAATAACTTCATCTGGTAGGCGTGATTTTGGTAGTTTGGCATTAAAATCGTTTTCACTACGATAACCTAGAGAAACAATGACTGAACTACGTAGGCCTTTTTCAGTTAAACCTAACTCATTATTTAAAATGTCTTCATCAAAGCCGCCCATTGGGGTTGCATCAATTCCTTCTAAACCCGCAGCAAAAAGCAGTTGTCCCAGAGCAATGAATGTTTGATTTTCCATCCATCCAAATAAATTTTTCTGCTCATTTCGATAGAACTCAACATAGCCATGGCGAGTATCTTTTTGGCCTAATTTAGCTTTTTCATCTTTAAAACGGCCACTTAAATCATCTTGTTCAAGTAATTGATTTAAGTATTCAGATGAAATATCTGTTTTTGTGCAAAATACAAGTGTGTGTGATGACTCAAGCACTTTGGGGCCATTGTAAGCATATTTACCTGTTAAGGCTTTCGCTATTCTTTCTTTAGCAGGAAGGTTATCTGCAACGAAAAAGTGCCAAGGTTGTATATTCACTGAAGAAGGTGAAAAACGTAAAATTTCTAATAATTTATTAATTTTTTCTTGGGGGATTTTCTTTTCAGAATCATACGCTTTTGTTGTATAGCGGCTTTTAACAGAATTCAAGAGGTCCATAGGCGTGCTCCATATCAATCTTATGGCAATTGAGAGAATTTAATCTTTGTCATCATACGCTATTTTATTCAAAAACATTTCCTATGTAATTTGATAAAGAAATATAATGTTTATATAAAAGTTTAGTAATCTATTGAAAATGATTGATTTAATGCCAACAGGTGCAAAGAGTAAGCTGCGAGAAATTAGAATTGTTAAAGCCTTTATCATTCTTATATTTGTATTGAGTCTTCTTATTTTATACATTGAGTATCACGATCATGCACATATAAGCTGGAAATTTATATTTATTGCCAGCATGTGTGTGATTTACGATTCTGATTTAAATAAAAAAATTAAAGAATTGAAAGTTGAAATAAAAAGTGACTAATTTCTAGCTAATAATTCCAGACAACCAATTCGAGCTGTTGCATATTTGAAGACGGATCAATTTCTAAAATATAAGCCTGATCCTCACGCCAATCGCCAAGAACAATTCGTTGTTTATCTTGCACTTGATGAATTGAAGGGCGATGAGTATGCCCATGAATCAGTGTATCTACATCTGCTAAAGCAGACAGAACTGCTTGCTCATTCACATCCATGATTTCATAGCTTTTTTGTTGTTTATCCGCGGAGCTTCTCTTGCGGAAGCCATTAACCAACTTAGTGCGAAAACTGAGTGGAGTTCGACGTAAAAGAGCGACTAATAGAGGATTTCGAATAATCTTTTTAAATCTTTGATAGGAAACGTCATCTGTACATAATGCATCGCCGTGTTCTAGACGATATTGATGTCCTGCAATATTGAGGGAATAAATGTCAGGGAGTAAAACGCCATTAAATTTATTGAGGAAAACTTGATTAAGAGCAAAATCACGGTTGCCTACTTGAAAGTAAACTCGATTTCCTTTTTGGTTAAAGTCTTTTAGGGCCTCAACAATTTCATCAAGCCATGGTGCTGAATAGTCATCTCCAATCCAGGCATTAAACCAATCGCCTAAGATATAGAGTTGAGTATTTTTATCTTGGTAATGCACTAATAAGTCTAAAAACCCTCGAACGAGTCGAGGGTGTTCAGGTGACAAATGTAAATCTGAGATAAACAGATAAGTCACAGCTTTATCCTAAAATTATTCAGAAATAATTTTAGCAGATTCGATTACAACGTTTTCTAACGGAACGTCAGCGTGATAACCACGGTTACCAGTGCGAACACCTTTGATCGCTTCAACAATGTCTAGACCTTCAACAACTTTACCAAATACAGCATAACCCCAACCTTGAGCAGTTTTAGAGGTATGGTTCAAGAAAGAGTTATTTTTCACGTTGATAAAGAATTGAGCAGACGCTGAGTGAGGAGCTTGAGTACGCGCCATTGCAATCGTACCTTCGTCGTTGCTTAAACCGTTATCAGCTTCATTTTCAATTGAATCACGTGTTGCTTTTTCTTTGAAGTTTTCATCCATACCGCCACCTTGGATCATGAAACCATCAATGACGCGGTGGAAAATAACGCCGTCATAAAAACCGTCACGTACATATTCTAAAAAGTTTGCTACTGTTTTAGGTGCTTTTTCAGCATTCAGTTCAAGAACAATACGACCTTTATTGGTGTTTAATTCGACTTGAGGAAAACTCATTACATTAATCTCCTAAACATGGGCTTATGACCATGGGTTTTTGGTTGAGAGAAGCATAAGCAAACTGTAAACTACAAGGCAAGTAAAAAACGTTAAAATCTTTGTTAAAAATGAAGATAGCGTTTAAATTTTTCGAAATTTTATCTACAAAGAAGTGATTGATACACTATGAAGCCTAATGATGTTGTCTCGAGCCTGCCAAATAACCCGACACCGAATACTCATGCCTCTGTCGATTCTGCGCAGCAAGAACAACAGGCTGGCTTAGATTTTGTTCGCCAAGTCATTACTGAAGACTTGGCTGCTGGACGTGCAAATCAGATCGTAACGCGTTTTCCACCAGAACCAAATGGTTATTTGCATATTGGTCATGTAAAAGCGATTTGCCTAAACTTTGGTGTGGCTGAAGAGTTTGATGGTTTATGTAATTTACGTTTTGACGATACAAACCCTGATGCCGAAGAACAAGAGTACGTTGACGGTATTGCAAATGATGTGAAGTGGCTTGGTTTTAACTGGAATGGTGAGCCACGCTATGCATCAAGTTATTTTGATCAATTATATGCATGGGCTGTTCAATTAATCGAGCAAGGTGATGCTTATGTTGATTTACAGTCTCCAGAAGAAATTAAGTTAAACCGCGGTAGTTTTGTTGAACCGGGTAAAAATTCACCATACCGTGATGCATCTGTTGAAGAAAACCTTGCTCGCTTTGAAAAAATGCGCAGTGGTGAATTTAAAGAGGGTGAAGCTGTTTTACGTGCCAAAATTGATATGGCAAGCCCAAACGTACACATGCGTGATCCAATTTTATATCGCGTATTGCATTCAGAGCATCACCAAACAGGTGATAAGTGGAAAATCTATCCAATGTATGACTATGCTCATCCATTGTCTGATGCTATTGAGGGGATTACTCATTCGCTTTGTACATTAGAGTTCCAAGATCACCGTCCGTTTTATGACTGGATTGTAGAAAAGGTAAAATCTAAAGCAGTTCCACATCAGTATGAATCTTCACGTTTAAACGTGGACTACACCATTACATCAAAACGTAAATTACGTAAGTTGGTGGAAGGTGGTCATGTGAATGGTTGGGATGACCCGCGTATGCCAACAGTAGTAGGTATGCGCCGTCGCGGTTTTACTCCAGAAGGTTTACGTGATTTCTGTAAACGTGTAGGTGTGTCAAAAACTGATGGTATTGTAGATGTTGCAATGCTTGAGTTCTGTATTCGCCAATCTTTGGAAAATACAGCTGCGCGTGGTATGGCTGTTTTAAGTCCACTTAAAGTGACTTTGACCAATTTGCCAGAAGATATGGATCTTACGCATGCTCGCCATCCTAACGTTGATATGGGTGATCGTGTAATTCCTTTAACTAAGGAAATCTATATTGACCGTAAAGACTTTGAGGAAGTACCTCCAAAAGGCTTTAAACGCTTAATTCCTGACGGCGAAGTACGTTTACGTCATGCTTACGTGATTAAATGTGATGAAGTCATTAAGGATGCAAATGGTGAAGTGGTTGAGCTGAAATGTTCAATCGACCCTGAAACTTTAGGTAAAAACCCTGAAGGTCGTAAAGTGAAAGGCGTGATTCACTGGGTATCTGCAACCAAAGGTATTCCTGCTGAAGTACGTATTTACGATCGTTTGTTCACAGAAGCAGACCCTGAAACAGGTGATGATTTCTTGGCAAACCTAAATCCAGATTCGATGAAAGTATTAGAAGCTGTAATTGAACCTGCTTTGGCACAAGCGAGTCCTGAAGATCGTTTCCAGTTTGAACGTGAAGGTTATTTCGTTGCAGATCAGCACGATCATTCACCTGAAAAACCAGTGTTTAACCGTATTCTTGATTTGAAAGATAGCTTTAAGCCTGAGAAAAAGTAACACGACGAGTAACAGGTTTTAAGTAAATAGCAGATATAAAAAAGCCCAACTCAGTTGGGCTTTTTTATATCTATTTTCTTACATATATTATGCTTTATGGTGCTTTGGCAAATAAGCTAGGCTGGATTAACCACATAAAAATAAAGGACAATGATTATAAGAAGAATAGACGCTAGCGATAAATAGGTATTCACCGTATTAAAGCTTTTAATAAATTTCAGGATTTCCATAATGATTTAACTATTTATATTTGTGAAGAAAAGTATAGTGAAGCAGTAGACTTAATTTAATATAAAATGTCCCAAAAGATAGGTTGTTACGCTACCTTTTGGTTAATAAAAAAGCATTTAAACTTATTTGTAGTAATAAAAAAGCGATTAACCACTATATCCAATACGTTTGAGAAATTTTTGAATAATTTCAAATGCAGCATGTTCGAGCGCTTGAGCGTATTGCAAATTATCTTCGCGAAGCTTTGGAATCGAAACATTTGCATGGCGAAGTTCACATGTATGACCAATTAACCACTTTTCAAAATGCTCTTCAGTGGTTTCAATGTGGAACTGCAACGCAAGAATATTATTCCCGACTTCAAATGCCTGATTAGTATAAACATCAGAACTTGCTAAAAGCACTGCATTTTCAGGAAGGTCGAAAGTGTCACCATGCCAATGTAGAACATGCACATTATTAAGCAAACCAGATAAAACTTGATTAGCGCGTAGGCTTAAACTCAGTGGACCCCAGCCAATTTCTTTTTGATGTCCTGCATATACTTTTGCACCAAGTGCATGAGCAATAAGCTGTGCACCTAGGCAAATGCCCAGAGTAGGTTTATCAGCGGCTAAACGTTGTTTGAGTAAAGCAATTTCATCTTTTAAGAATGGATAATCGTCAGTTTCATAAACTCCGATTGGGCCACCTAAAATAATGGTTAAACCTTCATGTGAAAAAGCAGGGGTTAAATCATCAACACCTGCCTCAAAATAACGGACGCGAAATCCGAGTTGATAAAAGACATCTTCTAATGAACCTAAGTCTTCGAAAGCAAGATGCTGAATGGCATAAATAGTTTTTGGGAAGGCGTTTGTTGTGCTCATACAAATGATTCATAGAAGATCAATACGTGGAGTATAGCGATAAATATAAAGAAGAGAATATCTGTATAAATCGCCAATACCCAAAAATTGATATTTTTCGTTAAAATGATGTTGTTATGCAAAGGATTATCTATTTATGAATAAATCCCTAAACATATTCTACTGTTTAAAATAATAGCTTTTGAGTTTCCTCAAGGCCTATGTTTGAAAGTTGATGTTCGTCTTTTAAATTAACGCCTGAAAATCCGAGTTGTTTTGATTTTTTCATTAATGCGATTAAACGTTGTACCGCAACTGGAATACTTAAGCCTGCTGGGCGAACATTGGAAATACAATTACGTTTCGCATCGAGGCAGCCTGAATATGCATTCAACGTGTAGTAAATGCCCATACTGTCCGGAGAGCTTAGTCCTGGACGTTCGCCAATAAGCATAACAAGCATGGATGCCTTAAAGATTTCAGCAACTTCATCGCCAAGAGCAACTCGGCTACCTGTCGCAAGTGCAATTGGTGCAAGACTCCAGTTTTCTTGCTGAATTTGTTCACTCAGCGCTGCAATAAATGCCACAGCATTCGCTTCAATTGCTCTTGCAGAGAGTCCATCACCTACCACAATACACACATCGTACTGTTGTGGATTTTCTGCATATTCCTTAATTAAGACATCTTTTGATTGGCTTGAAAGCTGACGTCCTAAATCTGGGCGTTTGAGATAAATTTCTTTATTAGATGCATTACTTTGTACATGAATGCTTGGAAGCTGCTGTTGCTGTAATTGTTCAGATAAATGAAAAACGTCCATATCTTGATAAACCGCATCTTTTGCTTGTGCATGAGATAGCTGAAACTCGAGTAAGGCTCGTGTTGGGATACTGCAACCCGCACGACCCAAAGCAATACGGGCATCGGTAAACTGTTTGAGTTTTTCCCACTGATCTTGATGGGTAGAGGAGGGATATTGAATATCTCGACTGAGTTTCATAGTGTTCTCCCTAATTCATGAGCAGACGAGAGAATTGGTCAGGCATGTGGTCCGCCCAACAAATTTGAGAGTTTTGTTGTTTAAAAATGCCCTGTTGTTCAAGCCAAGCAGAAAACTCAGGAGCGGGTTTTAAACCTAAGAGTTGTCTTAGGTAAAGGGCATCATGGAACGAAGTCGTTTGATAATTGAGCATGACATCATCTGAGCCTGGAATACCCATAATAAAGTTGATGCCCGCCGCGCCAAATAGGGTAAGGAGAACATCCATATCATTTTGGTCTGCATCGGCATGGTTGGTGTAACAAATATCGCATCCCATGGGGACGCCAAGTAACTTGCCGCAGAAGTGGTCTTCTAGACCTGCGCGTATAATTTGTTTGCCGTTAAAAAGGTACTCTGGGCCAATAAAACCGACGACTGTATTCACTAACAGCGGGTTATATTTACGGGCTACGGCATAGGCACGAGTTTCCAATGTTTGTTGGTCAACGCCGTGATGTGCATTGCTTGATAAGGCGCTGCCTTGACCAGTTTCAAAGTACATAACGTTTTGTCCAATGGTTCCACGTTTGAGTGCAAGTGTGGCTTCATATCCTTCTTGCAGTAAATCAAGTGAAATTCCAAAACCTTCGTTAGCTAGTTGGGTGCCAGCAATCGATTGAAACATTAAATCAATCGGCACATTTTTTTCAGCCAGTTGAATACCTGAGCTGATATGCGTGAGCACGCAGGACTGCGTCGGAATTTGATACTCCTGAATTACATGATCAAGCAATTTCAGTAGCTCTGACAAATTATGTAAATTATCTGTCGCAGGGTTAATACCAATCACGGCATCACCATTGCCATACATCAAGCCATCTAAAATACTGGCGGAAATACCGAGTACATCATCGGTAGGGTGATTGGGTTGCAAACGGGTAGAAAGATGGCCTTTTAAACCAATCGTGTTGCGAAATTGGGTGACCACTTCACATTTGCTAGCGACATAAATCAAATCTTGATTGCGCATAATTTTGCTGACAGCAGCTACCATTTCTGGAGTTAAACCTGATGCTAATGCTTTTAAGCTTTGTGCAGTTGCTTCTTCTCCAAGTAACCAATTCCGAAAATCGCCTACTGTGAAGTGTGAAATAGGGGCAAAGGCTGCCAGATTATGTTCATCAATAATCAGTCGTGTAATTTCATCGGTTTCGTAATCGACTACAACTTCATTTAAAAAGGTTTTAAGTGGTACATCGGCCAGTGTCATTTGTGCCGCAACATGTTCAGTTGCATCTCTGGCAGCTACACCGGCTAACTCATCGCCTGAACGTAATGGCGTTGCTTTTGCCATTAAAGTTTTTAGGTCAGCAAAGTGATACTGCTGATTGGCGACAATATTGCGATAACTCATGGTTGCATCCTTTTATTTATAGCTCTTGTTCAGCAGCTTTAATATTTGCAAACTCTTCTTCAGGTGTTCCCTTGACTAAATGATAGCGACTGTAGAATAAAAAGTAAGCAATAAATGCAGCATAAATAGCAGCAGCAATAAACCAGACTTTAGGGTTAACCACAAAACCTGCAACTACCGCAGCCACTGCTAAAACTAATGCAATGCTTGAGGTCGCAATGCCACCTGGTGTTTTATAGGGACGAGGCATGTCGGGTTTAGATAGGCGTAGTTTGATGTGGGATAAAAGAATCAACACATAAGAAATGGTGGCACCAAAAACCGCGATTAAAATCAGTGAGTCGCCTTCTTTGGTAAGTGAAAGCAAGAAACCGATAATGCCCGGAATAATAATTGCGAGATAAGGGGCTTTATTTTTATTGGTTAAAGAGAGTGAGGTTGGTAAATAGCCAGCACGTGACAATGCAAAGATTTGACGTGAATAAGCATAGATAATTGAAAAGAAACTCGCGATTAAACCTGCTAAACCAACAAAGTTTACAAAGGTCGCAAGCCAAGTGTTGCTGCCATAAACTTTAACCAGAGCATCGACGAGAGGAGCGCCTGAGTTTTGTAAAGTACTTGCACCTGCTGCGCCCGCACCCAAGAATAAAATGAGCATAGCAAAGGCAGTTAAAATTAGCATTGAACCAATCAAACCACGCGGTAATGATTTTGCAGGATCTTTTGCTTCTTCTGCTGCTAAAGGAACACCTTCAACTGCAAGGAAAAACCAGATTGCAAATGGAACTGCTGCCCATATACCTAAGTAACCATGGGGTAAGAAACGACTAGCGCCAGCTGCTGTACCGACTGGAATATCTAACAGGTTTTGTGCATTAAAATGCGGAATCATTGCGACAATAAACACAACCAGAGCAACTGCTGCGACAACAGTAATTGCAAACATAATTTTTAAGGCTTCGCCGGCACCTTTTAAATGTATGCCCATAAAAACGGCATAGCAGGCGAGGTAAATCATCCAGCCATTAATGCCAAATAAAGATTCACAATAACCACCAATAAATACGGCAATAGCAGCAGGCGCAATTGCGTATTCAATTAAAATCGCTGTTCCTGTTAAATAGCCCCCAAAAGGACCAAAAGCTGCACGTGCAAAACTATAACCGCCACCTGCTGTAGGCATCATGGTGGACATTTCTGACATAGAAAGACATAGGTACAGGTACATGATTGCAGCGAGGGCAGTGGCAATAAACATGCCACCCCAACCACCTTGGGCTATGCCGAAGTTCCAGCCAGCAAAATCACCCGATATCACATAAGCTACGCCTAAACCAATCAGGAGTAACCAACCAACCGTACCTTGTTTAAGTTGACGCTGAGCAAAATATTCTGCTGATGAAACTTCTGCGCTTGAAGCAATAACGGAAGCTGTTTCTGGTTGATTCATACAATACTCCTGCGAGTGGGTTTGTATGAATCAATGCAAAAGCAATGCCTAAATGAAGCACTTTAGATAATAGATGACGCTTTTTTATTCCAAATGATAAAAACTTGAGAACTAACAGTACTAAATAAAGAAGCCAGTAATCTAAATTACTGGCTTCTTACATAATTAATGATCTTACTTCTTTCTAGTGCTGATAGTCTGGTATCAACTTGGTGCAGAACTTAGAAGAAGCCCATAGGTTTAGTTGAATAACTCACCAACAAGTTTTTAGTTTGTTGATAATGATCTAGCATCATCTTGTGGTTTTCGCGGCCAATACCTGATTTTTTGTAGCCACCGAATGCAGCATGAGCAGGGTAGATGTTATAGCAATTTGTCCAGACACGACCCGCTTCAATAGCGCGACCAGCACGATAAGAAATGTGTGCTGAACGTGACCAAACACCTGCACCTAAACCATACATGGTGTCATTGGCAATTTTAATTGCATCGTCAAAGTCTTTGAATGTTGTCACAGCAAGTACAGGTCCAAAAATTTCTTCTTGGAAAACTTGCATGCCATTGTGACCTTTAAAAATAGTCGGATCAACATAGAAACCATCACCTACTTCTTTACGGCCACTACCACCAAGTAAGAGTTCTGCACCTTCTTCGCGGCCCGTATTAATACAACGTAAGATTTTCTCTTGCTGTTGTAGAGATGCTTGAGCGCCAATCATGGTTTCAGTATCAAGTGGATGACCAGTTTTAATACGTTTTACACGCTCTACAGCCAACTCCAAGAACTGATCAGCAATACTTTCTTGTACTAAAGCTCGAGAAGGGCAAGTACATACTTCACCTTGGTTTAAGGCAAACATGGCAAAACCTTCAAGTGTTTTTTCTAAGAAGTCATCCTCTTTATCCATGATATCTTCAAAGAAAAGGTTTGGTGACTTACCGCCAAGTTCTAATGTCACTGGAATAATATTTTCGGTCGCATATTGCATCACCATTTGTCCAGTTTGAGTCGAACCTGTGAAAGCAATTTTGGCAATACGTGGGTTTGTCGCTAACGGACGACCGACTTCTGCACCGAAACCATTAACAATATTAAGTACACCCGGCGGTAAGATATCTTGGATGAGTTCAGCAACCAGTAAAATACCTACTGGTGTTTGCTCTGCTGGTTTAATCACGACACAGTTACCAGCCGCTAGAGCAGGAGCAAGTTTCCATGCTGCCATTAAAATTGGGAAGTTCCATGGAATGATTTGGCCAACCACACCTAATGGCTCATGGAAATGGTAGGCAATGGTATCTTCATCAATTTCAGAGATGCCGCCTTCTTGAGCACGAATACAACCTGCGAAATAACGGAAATGGTCAATCGCAAGTGGTAGGTCTGCTGCTAAAGTTTCACGAACCGCTTTACCGTTATCCCAAGTTTCTGCAACAGCAAGCATTTCAAGATTTGCTTCTAAACGATCAGCAATTTTTAAAAGTATATTAGAGCGTACCGTTGGTGAGGCTTTATTCCATGTTGCTTTCGCTTTATGTGCTGCATCTAGAGCGAGTTCAATATCTTCGGCACTAGAGCGTGGAATACGGGTGAAAGCTTTTCCATCAACAGGAGATACATTATCAAAATATACACCCTTTACAGGTGCAACCCATTCACCGCCAATAAAATTTTCATATTGTGATTTAAATTGAACTTTTGAGCCTGGTTGATTTGGATCGATATAGCGCATATAAATATTCCTTTGCTTTTTAGGACTAAAGACTAACAAGAACCCTGTCAGTAGGTACTTTCGTACTTTGTATAATTAGGATATAAAGAAGAAGGTTGGAGAAAGGTTGGAATAGAAATGTGGATATATAAGGAATTTACAAATGTTCACAAAAAAGGATTTATTGCAGCAACGGACGTTGATTGATCAACTGCGTACGCAAAATAGTCTCTCTCCTCAAAATGCTGCCAAACTGGGTCAAAGTATTGCAAGCTCATGGGAACGTTCAGCCTCTGCTGCGATTCCTAAAGAGCGTTTTGCGGCTCCATTAGTCGAGAAAAAATCTGCTTCACAAAATGCTTTAGATATGGCTTTAAGTCAGTGTGCCAACGACTTACGTCATATCGCTGAACAATCCTCAATGGTGATCGCTGTTGGTGACATTGGTAGTACGATCATTTGGACGGCAACAAGTGCTCAAATGCAAAGTGCAGCTGAGCGTGTTCACTTTGTGCAGGGTGGGCAATGGCGTGAAGAATTTGTTGGCACCAATGCATTGGCTTTGTCTTTAAAAACTCAGCAATCAAGTTGTGTTTTTTCTAATGAACATTATATGGAATCGATTCATGATTGGGTGTGCTATGCCGCGCCAATTATCGATCCATACTCAAAACAAACTCTAGGTGTCGTTGATTTATCGACTACTTGGAAGAACCATAATAGTTTAGGAATATTGGCTGCCGAACGTTGTGCATCAATTATTCAATCTGCCTTGCTAGAGCAGCAGCGTCAGCAATTACATATTCGTGCTTTTTCAACACCACAAGTTAAATTTAATGGCAAAAGTTTATTATTAACACCGCGTCAAATTGAAATTTTAACCATATTGGCGTTATGTCCACATGGTTTAACTTTAGAGCATCTCTATCAGGCGCTCTATGGCGAACGTAAAGTGAGTATGGGTACGCTTAAAGCTGAAATGTCTCAACTTCGAGATATTTTGGGTGGTTTACTTGGATCTCGGCCATATCGTTTGCTTGTACATGTTGAAGCCGATTTTTTACAAGCTGAACAAGCACTGGATGCGGGATATGCGGCTTCTGCTTTGCAGCTTTACACAGGTGTTTTTCTGGCAAAAACTGAAAGCCCGTTTTTATGTGCATGGCGTGACTGCCTTGAATCGCGCTTGAGCGATGCAATTTTTAAAACGCAAGAAACAGATTTATTACTTAAGCATTTAGCTCATTTTCCTGAAGCAATCGATGCGGTAGAACGTCTTATGGAGTTAGTACCGAGTGAACATCCCGCGCATCAATTGCTGATGAAATACCTTGACTCACCTAAGCTCAGTTAAGTGATTTTTTGATCCAGCCACTGGAACAATTGTTGATAGACTTGTTCTCGTACTGGCTGGGCCGAAAGGACTAAATCATGCAAGCCATTGTGAATAGAGACAACAGAGACATCGCCTTTGATTTTTTTACCAAATTTTTCAATGTCTTTAACGTCTAAAATTACATCGCTTTGAGTCGCATCTGCTCCCCATTTTTTAGGGTTTTTAGTCTGATGAGAATGCATAATCAGTGCAGGGATATCGAGTTTAACCCCGCGATGTATTTCTTTTTGTGCCGTATGAATCGCATGTAGAAAGCTGAGTTGAACCGTAGGGGCAGAGGTAGGTTTCCAGTCCAGATTAAAGTCCCATTCGCCCTTGAGCTGTTTGTGAAGGCTCGCGGTGTACCATTTGTTCAGTTGGCTTGGGAATTTAACTTTAGGTAGATATTTTCCTACTCGACTGAGTACTGGAATACCAAATTTCTTTTCGACCAAGCTTAAATTAAAGTCGTAAAACGGGCTGTTTGCCCACAGCGTTTTAACAAGAGGATGGTTTGGGTGATGGGCAGCATAAAGCGTTGCTGTCAGACCGCCAGTCGAGTGGCCTGCAAGCAATACTTGAGTGTGCTGTTCTTTAGCAATGATATCTAATGCTTGAGTAATTTCGGCATCGTATTCACTTAAATCAAGCACATTATAGAAGATTTGATGGGGTAGCTTGGAACGACCATATTTTCTTAAATCTAGTGCATAGAAGTCATAACCATGTGCATTGAATTGTTCAGCCATTTCAGTTTGAAAGAAATAATCTAAAAAACCATGAATATAAAGCACAGCTTTTTGAGTAGATTGAGCGGCCTTTTTACGAACCAATGTGGCAACAACTTTACCTTCGTAATCATCGGGAAAGTTGAGTGTGAGCTGTTCGTAGCCAGTACCTAAAATATCTGGAACATAATTTTGAGTAGCTGAGGATGTATTCATTTTTATCGAGCTATTGTAATTAAGACATGCTGAGTATCCTTCAATGAAATGGGCGAATTGTCAATCAGGTTTAGAGGTTGGATTGGAATAGAGGTTTAAAAAAAGGGAATACCGCTGGAGCTAAGTATTCCCCAAAAAGTAAGTCAACGGTCGGAGGGGTTTGACTTACTAGAGGGATGTGCCATTACATCAAGATTAAAGTGCTGCTTTGAAAATCTCCACAACTTGTGCATGATTTGCTTTACGTGGATTGGTCAGCATACATGCATCTTTTTGAGCATTATCGGCCATAACCGCAAGGTCTTCAGTTTTTACCCCAAGCTCTGTTAATCCTGATGGAATACCAATGGATGAAGACAGTTTACGAATGGCATCAATTGCAGCATACGCAGCTTCCATCACGGTCAGTCCATGAGTTTTTACACCCATTAACTCTGCGATTTTTGCGTAGCGATCTGGACAAGCAATTAAGTTAAATTCGCACACGTGTGGTAACAAGATTGCGTTACATACGCCGTGAGGTAGGTTATAGAAACCGCCCAATTGATGCGCCATTGCATGTACATAGCCTAGAGATGCATTGTTAAATGCCATACCAGCCAAGTACTGTGCATAGCTCATTGCATCACGTGCTTCGATATTTTCACCGTTTGCTACAGCAGGTTGTAACCATTGACTAATCATGGTGATAGCTTTTTCTGCACACGCATCGGTAATTGGATTGGCTGCTGTAGAAACATAGGCTTCAACAGCATGGGTTAAAGCATCCATACCTGTTGCAGCCGTTAAACCAGCCGGTTTTGCAATCATGAGTTTCGGGTCATCAATTGCAATGAGTGGGGTACAACGCCAGTCGACAATTGCCATTTTTACGTGAGTGTCTGTATTGGTAATAATACAGAAACGAGTCATTTCAGAAGCAGTACCAGCCGTTGTATTCACTGCAATCAATGGCGTCATCGGTACTTTACTTTTATCGATACCTTCGTAATCACGAATATGACCACCACCAGCAGTAACTAGGCCAATCCCTTTTGCACAGTCATGAGATGAACCGCCACCTAGCGAGACGATAAAGTCACAGCCATTTTCGTTATAGGCATTTACGCCATTATGGACATTGATATCGGTTGGGTTTGGTTCAGCACCAGGGAAAATATGGCTAGCAACGCCTGCTTCAGTTAAATAGTTTGCGATAAGATCTGCGACACCAAATTTAAATAAGCCTTCATCGGTCACAATTAATGCTTTTTTTGCGCCGAGGTTTTGTGCCTTTGTACCTATTTCTTTGGCACATCCTGGTCCAAAGAGTGATACACAGGGAATATAAAAACCGTTTGTTTGATCTGCAATATTTTTAAAAGCCATGGAGTGATTCCTTCTTCCATAAATCCATTGTTTGTTATTACAGGTGAGCCTCACCATGGCCTTAGTATTGTGATGTGAAGATTATTTTCCTACCTACCAAAAACCTACCAAATATTATTTTAATGTTAATTGTTGATTTATATTGATTTTACAGAAATTCTGGCGCATTCATTTAATTTTTTCGGGAAAGTCGTTAAGCTATGGGCTGTTGAAGATGTACTTATGAGATTATGAAACAGGAAACTGCGCTTAAACTGCTTAAAGCAGGTGAAAATGTCTTTTTAACCGGTTCGGCTGGTGCAGGGAAAACCTATACACTCAATCAGTACATCCAATACTTAAAAGCACGTAAAGTGCCTGTGGCGATTACGGCATCTACAGGTATTGCTGCAACGCATATGAACGGCATGACGATTCATACATGGGCAGGCATCGGGATTAAAGATCAGTTAACTGATGATGACCTAAAACGTATGAAAGAGCGTAGATATCTCAAGGAACACCTTGAAAATGCGCAAGTTCTCGTCATCGATGAAATCTCGATGCTCCATGCCAAACAGCTTAATCTGGTAAATCAGGTTTTAAAATATTTTAAAGAAAGCGATGAGGCATTTGGTGGTATCCAAGTCATTGTTGCCGGAGATTTCTTTCAGTTGCCACCAGTTGGACGTAATAGTGAAGCCAACCGTGACAAGTTCTGTTTTATGTCTGATGCATGGGTTGAAGCTAAATTTCGCGTATGTTATTTAACAGAACAACACCGCCAAGATGATGAAATCCTTAACCAGATTTTAAATGCCATTCGCGCACAAAATATTCAATCAGATCATTTACACGCATTACGTCAATCACGCTCGCATGATATTGGTGAGACCTTTACTCGTCTCTATACGCACAATATGGATGTCGACAATATCAATTATCAGCACTTAAATGAAATTGATAATGAAGGGCATCAATTCAATGCGGTTTTAGATGGTAATGAAAAACTGGTAGAAACTTTAAAATCTTCAGTTCGCGCACCAGAAGAGCTCACCTTAAAGAAACATGCAAAAGTCATGTTTGTAAAAAACAACTTTGATATGGGATATATCAACGGGAGTTTAGGTGAAGTCATTGGTTTTGAAGAAGATGATGAAAACGGATTGTTGCCAAAGGTGAAACTAACCGATGGCACGACATTGCTGGTTGCGCCTGAAACTTGGTCAGTTGAAAATGATGCAGGTAAAGTGATTGCCAGTTTCCAGCAAATTCCACTTCGTTTGGCATGGGCGATTACCATTCATAAAAGCCAAGGGATGACCTTAGAAGCTGCTGAAATTAACCTCACGAATACCTTTGAAAAAGGTCAGGGCTATGTGGCATTGTCGCGTTTGAAATCTTTAACAGGCTTAAAGTTATTAGGGATTAACGAGCAAGCTCTAGAGCTAGATAGCTTGGCTGTAAAAGCCGATCGTCGTTTCCAAGAGTTGTCTAAAGAAGCAGAGGACAACTTTGCAGATGTAGATTTAACTGCTCAGCACAAAGCATTTATTCGTCATTGTGGCGGAACTTTAAATGAAACTGAGATTTCTCGTAATGAGAAAAAACTCTCAAAAGGTGCGAAACAAAATTATGCCTCGGCAACTCTAGACGAAACACGTGCGTTGTTTGAAGAAGGCTATGAGATTGAAGATATTGCGCATGAACGTGGCCTTACCCCAGCAACAATCATTAACCATTTGGCGCGACTGCATAAAGAACAAAAACTGGATATTTCGGTTGCCCATCCTGGAGAAGAAGTAGTTGAAGAAATCCGAAAAATTTATAAGAAACTGAAAAAGCGCCAAAATCCAGATCATTTTTCTGATGATGGTTCGATCAAACTACGACCAATCGTTGAAGCAACCAGCCCTCGAATGGGATATGATCAGGTTCGATTAGCTTTATTATTTATTGAGTAAAGTTTAATTAGCTTAATTACTTATTACATAAATTGAGGTGGCTATGCCGCACATTGTAGTTGATTATTCAGATAACTTAACTGGATTAAATGCAAAACAATTACTTGAAGAAATTAATACAACGCTCATTAAAACAGAGTTGTTTAGCCCAGAAGACATTAAAAGCCGTGCGCGTAAAGATGATGTTTTCCTAATTGGTTTGGGACTAGAACAGGCTTATATTCATGTAAAAGTTTATATTTTGTCGGGAAGAAATGCAGAGCAAAAACAACTGATGGGTGATCAGTTGTTAGCGGCACTCAGCAATAAAAATTATCTACAACAAGAGTTTAATAAAGAAATTCAATTGTGTGTTGAACTTGTTGATATGCCAAAAGAAGATTATTTTAAGCAAGTTGTATAATTTTAAAAAGCGCAATTTCGATCAAGAATAGAGATCAGCACTATGTAAAAGTAGTGCTATCGAATGAACAGACATAAATGTATGGCTGTATATACACAAAAGCTGCAACTGGTTTGCGATTATATTCAAAGACATTTAGATGAAGATTTAGATGTTGAGCGATTGAGCCAGATTGCAGCCTTATCCAAATTTCATTTTCATCGTATTTTTGCCGTTCATATTGGTTTAAATGTGATGAGGTTTATTCAACTTTCTCGTTTAAAGCGGGCCTCTTTTCAATTGGCTTTTGAACCCGATCTCAAAATTATTGAGATTGCATTACAAGCAGGGTTTGATAGTCCAGAGGCATTTACTCGTGCATTTAAGCGTTCATTTGATCAAACTCCTCGGGCTTTTAGAGATAAACCGGACTGGGAATCTTGGCACCAGAAGTTTGTTTTTACACTTCCGAAAAGTGAGCTAAAAATGAATGTAAATATTGTTGAGCGTCCTGCCCAGAAGATTGCGTATCTGTCGCATCTGGGAAGTCCAGATAAAGTTTTTGAAACTGCTGCACGTTTTATTGCTTGGCGTAAAGAAACGGGTTTATCACCTGTGACTAAATCAAGAACGTATGGCATTCCTTTTTCTGACCCTGAACAAACACCATCAGACGCGTTTAGGTTTGACATTGCAGGGTCAATTGAAACGGCTGTACCTGAAAATATTTATGGCGTACAAACAGGGGAAATTCCTGCTGGACGTTACGCGACCGTAAGACATTTTGGTAGCCATGACCAGATTAAAGAAAGTGTGTATTACATTTTTAAAAACTGGTTACCTGAGCAGCCTGAAGAAGCTGGAGATTATCCAGTTTTCTTTCATTATCATAACTTTGTGCATGATGTGAAAGAATGCGATCTTATCACAGACATCTACTTACTTTTAAAGTAGTCCGTTACCCACAAAGGCATAACTTCTTGTAGTTATGCCTTTAAACCAAATAGTTTGATATTCGCATATTGCTCAATCAGGTTAGCATCTAACATATGAATATAGTCCATAAAAATGGTACTAAAACTTCCCATGGTTTGTGCCTGATTAGATGCAAGTTTACCCGCAATTGCAAAATGTATATGAGCTGAAAGTGCTGCAATGGTTGGAGACGTTACCGCACTATATGCAGCGATTAACGCACCCAAAGCACATCCTGTTGCTGTAATTTTAGGTTGTAAGGGGCTACCGCCATTAATTTGGATAACGACATCTAGTTCTTTAGATAGAATGTAATCAGACTCGCCTGAAATTGCGATACAGTCTGTATGTACTAATAGCGCGTAAGCTTGTCGATAGACATCATCACTACTTAGGGTGCTATCTACACCTTTAGATTGAACCTGATTACCTGCAAGCGTACTGATTTCTGAAGCATTACCACGAATAACGCTTGGCTTAAATTGCAAAAGCTCATCTGTCATTTGACTACGCCAAGCTAAAATTGGCCCATAGCCAACCGGATCAAGTACCCATGGAATATCATTTAGCTGAGCTGTTTTAGCTGAGATCTGCATGGCTTGCATTTGCTCAGTGGTGGGTGTACCTAAATTAATGCTCAAGGCCGATGCGATTTTGGTAAAGCTTTCTGCTTCGTAAGGATTATCAATCATCGCAGGCGAGGCACCAGACGCGAGTAATACATTGGCAGTATAGTTTGCAGCAACGCTATTGGTAATACATTGTACAAGAGGCGTTTTGGCTTGCATGTTGTGCCAAGCTTCAATGACCTGTTCAATCAAACTAGATGTCGATGTCATATTATTATCCCTAGTAAGCCAAAGTGATTATAAATTTAGTGGGTAAAATAGTGGTCTTGATGCTTACATTTTTGGCAAATCAAAGAAACATAATCTGCTGCATCATAGTCAACGGTTAAATCATTTGAACCACAATACATACAAC
Source organism: Acinetobacter sp. AOR14_HL (assembly GCF_027855175.1). NCBI lineage: Bacteria > Pseudomonadati > Pseudomonadota > Gammaproteobacteria > Moraxellales > Moraxellaceae > Acinetobacter > Acinetobacter sp. AOR14_HL. The sequence goes on from NZ_JAKTII010000004.1 coordinate 162,677, forward strand.
GTTTGACAGAATAAAAGTTTAAACGTGGTTCAATTTTTCGCCATGCTTTCCATACAGGTTGCACAAATATCTGTTCGTCGTAACCCAAGAAACGATTAAGCAAAATATAACTCATTTTACTGTAAGGAATATTGTGAGGACGGGGGAGCATAGAGGTTTCCCACTTTTCGGTCACGGCTCTTTCGCGATATTGTTCTAAAGTCTTCTTTAATAGATTGGTATTAATAAACTTATCATTGCGAGGCTGTAAAGCTTTTTGTTTATACAGATATTCTAGTGCAGTTTGTACAAGATAATAAATCTGTCCAATTGCGAGTGAATCCATTAAACGATAGCAAAAGCTTTGAAAATTTGAATTCCCAGCAATCTGGATACCCCAAGTTCGGCAGTAGAATTGCATAAACTGGATAATTTCTTGATAGAGCACCTGAAAAAGTACGTCTTTCACTTCATCTGCACTACGAAAAGGAATACCAAAGCTTAAATTTTCATAAAACCAATTACGTAACTGTTGAGCCACACTAAATAAACTTGGATCGCTGTAGCCATCTAAACGAATATTTAAGTGAAAACATTGTGGGTCATCAGTTTGGTCATTTGCATTCAAAATGCCGTCTTTATGCAACTGTTTAATTAAATAGCTCTGAAACATCCAGTTAGGCGTGATGTGATGGTATTTAATTTTGTCCCAATGAATATATTCATCATGAGCGATTTCTTCACGGGCATAGTCGTCTAGGAGACTTAGCAAGAAAAGTTTATGTAAAAAGCTGAGCTGTTCCAGACTGCGTTGTGGTTGTTCTTTTGACTTAAATTGGCGTTGTTCTTGTAGACGTGTTTGTTGTAGAAGCTTTTTCCGTTGTTTTGTGCATGTATCACAGTGGCAAGTCATTCTTTGATCTTTAAATAGACGGTGCTGACAATGACTGCATTCATGGAATTGAATGTCTTGTTCAAATTGCTCGGCATCTACCCAGTACATTGAGGCTTGGCAGAGAGGACAATGGCTACTTTCATCTAGCTGTTTCTGTAGAATTTGTAAGGCCATTTTGCTCCGAACATAAAATAAAAATGATGGGGCTATTATACACAGCCGCGCTGTAGATGGCGGAGATTGCCAATTTCGTTTGTTGCTAAAATAGAAAAACCTAAAATCTATGTTTCGATTTTAGGTTTTCATAGTGGGCTAAAAAGTTGAATTAAACAGGGCACGGCAAGCTCTCATCATTTTGGCCAAGCTTTTTGGCCTTAATAAGCGCCTGTACTTTTTTACTTGGTAATTTCAATTTCCCTAACGCATCGTAAGTATTAACAATAGAAGTAACCTCCTGAGTGGTAATGGAAATACCTTCCGCAGATAAGAACACGGCAATCACATGGTGATCGAGTCCTGCTGCTGATAGATCATGAATAGCTTTAATGTTCTCTAGTCGATGAAAATGTGCTTTAAATTCCATGCTGACACCTCTTGTTCTAATTTAGATACCCATATTGGTATATTTAATTAGGCAAGAACCATGCCCAAAATGTAAGCTGACTCTAAAAAATGTTAAAAGCTAAAGGTGTTTTATTTTTATTGTATAGATTGCTTATATAAACAACGATTATCGTAAATTTGGTCTAATCTGTGCTAATAAAACAAGATTCTAATTTGAAATGTATAAATGAAGTCCCATTAATTTCATAAAGGTAATCAAATACAGTATGTATGACTTGGCGTATGATATTTCATGACGACTCATACTACCGTTTAGACGAGTATATAAGGAATAAAGATGAATATTGCGGCGCAGCCTCCAGTTCAGGCAGATCAGACAGTTTATTTAAAAGATTATCAAAAACCTGCGTTCTTGGTTGAATCAATTAATCTTGATATCCAAGTATATGATGATAAAACAATTGTTGATTCGACATTAGTGATGAAGCGTCAAACTGCTGGAGATCTGGTGCTATTAGGCCGTGACCTAGAATTACAGTCTGTTCAGTTAAATGGACAAATTCTCACTCCTGCACAATATTCACTCGATAGTGAACAACTGGTGATCACTAATGCACCAGATGAAGTCATTTTACAAACGCAAGTCATTATTCATCCTGAAACGAATACTCAATTAGAAGGCTTATATAAAGCAGATGACTTGTTTGTAACGCAGAACGAACCTGAAGGTTTCCGTAAAATCACATTCTATCCAGACCGTCCAGATGTACTTTCTGTCTTTACGACACGTGTAGAAGCAGACAAAAAATACCCAGTATTACTTGCCAATGGTAATTTGCTTGAAACAGGTGAGGTTGGTGAAAACCGCCACTTTGCAATCTGGCAAGACCCGACTAAAAAACCGAGCTATTTATTTGCTTGTGTCATTGGGGATTTAGCTGTTCTTAAAGATCGTTATACGACTTCGGAAGGGCGTGATGTTGCTTTAGAAATCTATGCAATCGAGAAAGACATTCCAAAATGCCATATCGCGATGGAAGCATTAAAGCATTCTATGCGTTGGGATGAAGAACACTACGGCCGTGCTTATGATCTAGACAACTATATGATTGTTGCTGTTAGCCAGTTCAACATGGGTGCCATGGAAAATAAAGGTTTAAACATCTTTAATACTTCGTGTGTGCTTGCTGATGAAGAATATACGACTGATGCTGCGATTATGCGTGTACAGTCTGTGATTGCTCACGAATATTTCCATAACTGGACAGGTAACCGTATTACTTGTCGTGATTGGTTCCAGCTTTGCTTAAAAGAAGGTTTAACCGTATTCCGTGATCAGTCTTTTTCTGAAGATTTACAATCTGCTGCGGTTCAACGTATTGATGACGTAGCTGTGCTGAAATCACATCAATTCCCTGAAGATGCAGGTCCATTGTCGCACCCACCACGTCCAGATCACTTTGTGGAAATTAATAACTTCTATACGGCGACTGTTTATGAAAAAGGTGCGGAAATTAACCGCATGATGTCGACCTTGTTAGGTAAAGAAAAATACCGTCAAGGAACGGATGAATATTTCCGCCGTCATGATGGACAAGCCGTGACTGTAGAAGATTGGGTTGCTGCATTAACTGCGGGTTCAGGTGTCGATTTATCTGCCTTTTTAACTTGGTATAACCAACCAGGAACTCCAAAGCTTGAGGCAAAAGGAGAATATGATGCAGCAGCACAAACTTACCGTTTAAGCTTTAAACAAAGCCTAAAAGCACATCCTAAATATCCAAATTTAAAAGCTGTTCCGATTCCTGTGGCATTAGCACTATTTAATGCTAAAACAGGTGAGCAATATACATTGCATAGTGAAAGCTTGTTTGTAAACGATGTTAAAGATGGCGTGTATTTGTTTGAACAAGATGAGGCAACCATTGAGTTTACAGGTGTGACTGAACAACCAGTTGTGTCGCTACTCCGTAATTTCTCTGCACCCGTAAATCTTGTGTTTAATTATACCGATGAAGAATTAGCTTTCTTAATTCAGCACGAAACAAACGGCTTTAACCAATGGCAAGCAACGCAAACTTTGCTTGAACGTATTTTGTTAGAAGACCATTCTGCTGATGCATACATTCAGGCAATTCAAAGTACTTTGCCTGAGTTAGTCGGTCGCGACCCGCTTTTAGCATCGCGTTTGTTTGATGTACCAAGCGAAGGTTATTTGGGTAGTCGTATCGATCAAAACTATGCACCAGCTGATATTCATGTAAAACGTGAAGCATTGCTCAATCGTTTAGCACAAGAGTTGGGTTCATTCTGGAAAGATACTTACCTTACACTTGACCCTGATCTGCAAAAAGAATTTTCTTTGGCAATGGGTGTGCGTGCGTTAAAGAACATTATGCTGATGATGATGGCTCGTCAGGGTGATCAAACTGCATTTGAACTCGCACATGTGCAATACCAAAACACAGGTAATATGTCTGAACGTTTAGGTGCGCTACGTGTACTGGTTTGGCAAAATGCGCCTCAAGCTCAAGATGTACTTGCTGATTTCTATGATCGTTTTAAAGATGAAGCTTTATCTTTAGATCAGTGGTTTATGATTCAGGCTGCAAACCCGAATGCGACAACTGAAACAATTGAATACCTTACTCAACATCCAGATTATGATTTAACAACTCCAAATCGTATTCGTGCGGTGAGTGGAGGATTATCAAATAATCCTGAAAACACGTGGGGCTTTGGTGTAGCTCACTTTATTAACCTTGCACAATATCTAGACGAGAAGAACCCAATTTTAGGTTCACGACTGTTACAGGTATTGTCACGTTGGTACACTTTGGCAGAACCTCAGCGGACTCAAGTGCAACAGGCTTTGCAAGCATTGCAGCCTAAAGTGAAATCGAAAAATGTCTCTGAAACTTTAAATAGTATGTTGAGTGTTTAATTAGACTTAAATATAAAAAATAAAGGTCTCGTAAGAGGCCTTTATTTTTATATATCTCTATAGTGATTTAACGCTTAAAAAATAAAACTTTCCTTATAGTGATTCGTCTTTAGCCCCATTGCTCATCATTTTACTTTTATTTAAATTATAATGTTTCATAGTTTGTTCGAAATTTATCGTTAAGTAATCATATACAATCAAAATTTAAGAGAGCAATAATATAAAAATAAAGTAAGTAAATCTGTATTTAGCATTTAGTTTCATAAAATTAGCTAAATTTTTGACATATTTATTTAAATTTTACTTAATAAACTTTGTGAAGGTTTTATTTAAATTATTTAAATCAATAGGTTGAGTTTTTGATATGTTAATTTTTGTATCTGTGAAGTTGGTTTGAGTAATTATATTTTGTTAATTAGAAATTAAAATAATAATAAGGTCATGCATTTTAATTGTTTTTATGTATGATGTTAAAAAATAGGGTAAAAAAATAAACTTTAAAAGGAGCAGTCAAATAAAAAATGATTGTAAGAATAAGTGCTAAATTTTTTATATCTATTAGTTTTAATAATTTAATTTAAAAGGTTTTGACTATGAAAAAGAATTTTTTTCATTTATCAGTAATAGCTGTAGCATTATTTTCTCTCAATTCAGCAAATGCAGCTACAGCAACGGGTACATTAACTGTTAAGGCAACAGTAACGAATAGTTGTGTATTGAATACTTCCGCTACAGGTACAACAGCGAATGCAGTTTTAGACTTTGGGACTTTAAGTTCTCTTGCTAGCAACGTCGATGCAGACACTACAACGACAGGTGGTACCTCAATCAAAGTCCTTTGTAACAACACTGTGCCGTGGACCTTGGCTTTCGATGCTGGGCAAAATGCGCAGACGACTCAACGTCGTATGATTGGTGGAGCAACAAGCAACGAATATATTCCTTATAACCTCTACTCAGATTCGGGGCATGCCACAGCAATCGGCATTGCAACGACTGCCTATAGTGGAACTGGTAGTGGTGCAGTACAAACAGTGAATGTATATGGCCGTATTCCAGCTGGCTCAACGCTGCCGAGTGCGGGTAGCTATCTTGATACAGTAACAATAACAGTAACTTATTAATTTTTATAAATTAGAAATATTGTTAGCCCTTTTGAAAGGGCTAACACATTAAAAAAGTTATATTTGAGTAAATCATGAAAAAAAATATCTTTATTATTACGGGATTATTCTTATCTTTTTCTAGCATTATTAACGCCGCTACAATTCGTCTTTCACCTGTGAATGTAGAAATATTAAGTAATCAAAACGCGTCTTCAATTAGTTTATTTAATCAGTCAAATGAAAGTACTGATTTGCAGATTCGCGTATTTGAATGGACTCAAAAAAATGGACAGGATCAGTTAACACCTACAGATGAGATCGCAATTAGTCCACCATTTTTAAAATTACAGTCTAATGATTCTTATAACTTGCGTGTAGTTAGAATTAATCCAGCACCCGTTTCTGGTGAAAAAACGTATCGCATTATTATTGATGAACTACCAAAACCGATTGATAGCCGTAAAGCAGCTCAAGGGGTTAACGTGCTTTTACGCTCGTCATTGCCTGTATTTGTAGTAAATAAAGACGCGATTACTCAATTGAATTGGAAAATTGATGCTAATCAGGAGGTGCCTTCCTTAAATATTAGCAATATTGGAAACCGGCATGCACTTTTAAATGACTTAACGCTTGTGGATACCACAGCAAATAAAAGCTATCCGATTAAAGTAAATACCGTGAATGGTTATATTCTTGCGGAGCAGGCACGAAGCTACTCTATTAATAATTTTACGTATCAGCCAAATCATAAATACAGCGTTTCTCTGACAGTTAATGGTAAGAAAACCACACTTTAAGAGGCTTATATGAAATACATTATAGGTGTCTTATGTGTTGCATATCTTCCGGCGTATTCTTTTGCTGAGCAACTCCAAGATAATACCAACACTCCAATTCCCAGTGTTCCTAAATCTATAGATAGCAATAATAAATATACACAGGGGAATATAAATGAAGAGGAACAATATCTTAATTTTACTCAGCTTTTTTTAGTTGTTTCTATTAATTCAAATGCTGCTGAAGACTTGGTTGCTGTGAAGCAATCTAAGGATGGAAAGCTATATATTCGCTCTGGGACCTTAAAAACTTTAAGAGTGAAAATGGATGAGCATGTTGCTGATAGCCAATGGGTGTGTATTAATGAGCTAAAAGGAATCCAGTTTAAATATATCGAGAATGAGCAATCTCTAAACTTACAAGTTCCGTCCAGCATGTTGACGGATTATTCAGTTGATTTAAATGGCCAGCAGATTACCAGTCCTCATTTACTAAAAATGAAGCCTTTAAACGCAGCCATTTTGAACTATAGCCTGTATCACACCCTGACCAATGACGAGAATGTTTTCTCCGGTTCTGCAGAAGGGATCTTTAACAGCGCAATCGGTAATTTTTCATCAGGGGTTTTATACAACGGCAGTAATGAAACTAGTTATAGCCATGAAAAGTGGGTACGTCTGGAAAGTAAGTGGCAGTACGTAGATCCTGAAAAGATCAGGATATATACCTTAGGGGACTTTATTTCCAATAGTTCTGACTGGGGGAGTAGTGTACGTCTAGCTGGTTTTCAGTGGTCGAGTGCTTACACCCAACGAGGAGATATTGTCACTTCGGCACTCCCACAATTTTCTGGTTCGGCTGCACTGCCTTCGACATTAGATTTATATGTCAACCAACAAAAGATTTATTCAGGACTTGTTCCCTCAGGCCCATTTGATATTAAGCAGCTACCGTTTATTTCCGGAAATGAAGTCACGCTTGTGACCACCGATGCAACGGGTCAGCAGAGCATTACCAAACAAGCTTACTATTTTTCATCTAAAATTTTAGCAAAAGGCATTAAAGAATTTTCAGTAGATGTCGGGGTTCCACGCTATAACTATGGGCTGTATTCGAACGATTACGACGATGTCACCTTTGCTTCGGGTGCGATCCGATACGGCTACAGCAACTCATTGACCTTAAGCGGTGGTGCAGAAGCTTCTACAGATGGCCTATCAAATCTGGGCGCAGGCTTTGCCAAGAACCTGTTTGGTTTTGGGGTAATTAATGCTGACATTGCAGCGAGTCAATATAAAGATGAAAACGGTTATTCTGCCTTGGTTGGTTTAGAAGGACGGATTAGTAAGAATATTTCGTTTAATACCAGTTACCGTAAAGTATTCGATAACTATTTTGACCTTGCCCGTGTCTCTCAAATTCGATATTTAAAAGATAATCAAACCGATGCTGAACCCAAAAATTATTTGAGCTACAGCGCACTGGCAGATGAGATTTTTAGGGCGGGGATGAGCTATAACTTTTACGAAGGGTATAGCGCCTATCTGGGATATAACCAGATCAAATATAGCGACAACTCTTATAAATTACTCTCTACAAACCTAAGTGGGAGTCTGAACAAAAACTGGGGCTTTTATACCTCAGCATATAAAGATTATGAAAACCGTAAGGATTATGGAATTTACTTTGCGCTGCGTTACACACCGTCTACCCGAGTGAATGCGATTACAAGTGTATCTAGTGATGCTGGCAGACTGAGTTACCGTCAAGAGATATTCGGTTTATCAGAACCACAAATCGGTTCATTTGGATGGGGAGGCTATGTTGAGCGTGATCAAGATGCGAATCAAAACAATGCATCTATCTATGCATCTTACCGTGCTCGGGCGGCTTACTTAACAGGTCGATATAACCAAATTGGGGATAATGACCAAGTTGCACTTTCAGCGACAGGATCACTGGTTGCGGCAGCAGGGCGGATTTTTGCGGCCAATGAAATTGGAGATGGTTACGCTGTTGTAACCAATGCTGGGCCGCAAAGTCAGATTATAAATGGCGGGGTAAATTTAGGCGTAACCGATAATTCTGGAAGATTTCTGATTCCTAGTCTCATGCCATATAAAGAGAACCATATTTATTTAGATCCATCGTATCTGCCTTTGAATTGGAGCGTGAAGTCTACAGATCAGAAAACAGTTGTAGGTTATCGCCAAGGTGGTCTTATTGATTTTGGCGCTCATCAGGTCATTTCTGGATTAGTCAAACTTGTTGATTCGAATAACTCAGCGTTATTGCCGGGTTATAGCGTTCGAATTAATGGGCAACAAGATGGGGTAGTTGGCTACGACGGTGAAGTATTTATTCAAAACCTATTAAAACAAAACAAGCTTGAAGTCGATCTTCTGGATCATGGCTCATGCCAAGTTGACTTCACATATAACAGTAATCAGTACTCAACTAAAAAATTGGGACCTTATGTATGTCATTAAATATTATGAATAAGGCTCAAATAGAGAGCTATAAGAAATTTTCATTGGCTTTAAAATACTTTATAGGCATTTGCTTATTTTATCTCGTTTATGCTTTTTTTAGCCCAGCACATGCTGCTTGTACAGTAAGCGGAACTACTAATAGTACTTTTACCTACACGGCAGCAAATATTAATAGTGATGCAACTGTAAACCTTTCAGGCACAATTACTTGCACGAATTTAGGACTTCCCCAAATTTCTAATTTCATGTGTATGAAAACCGTATTTACAGGAGCAACCACTGCGAATAATAGTGTGACTTTACCATATACGGTCACTGCAACTGTAGGTGGAGCTGGGTCTTCTACCACCAACCAAACCTCCAATGTGTGGTATGGTCCAGTAGCAACAGTGGCATCAAATAATATTGTGAGTTACTCGGTAAATGTGAAAGTTCCAGCTCGAACGGGGTCACTCATTGCATATCCTAAAGGAACATATACGGCTTCGGTTCGGTTGTATTGGGATATGGATCTTTTGGGTTTATCATGCGGTGATTTAATTGGTGGCTGGGATTCAGGTGATGCATTACTAACAGCAAACTTTGTGGTACCAAGTATGTGTCAATTAAACTCAACCTCAACTGTAGATTTCAGCAATATTAATGATATTAGTACCACTAGTCGTGATTACACAGCACAAGGAGCTGTAAATTCGACCTGTAATTATGGAACGCCATATAGCATTTATTTAGGCGATGGCAATAACCGTATTCCTGGCGGATTTAGGCGTATGACCAATGGTAATAATGAATATATTCCCTATCAGTTATATAAAGACTCTAACTATAGTACGGTGTGGGATGCCACAGGTGGCGTAACCAATGTTGGGGGAGCCGGTGGAGTGTCTGGTACGGGAACAGGTAGCGCTCAAAGTACACCTGTCTATGGAAAAATTCCACAAGGTACTTCCATCGCAAGTACACCAGGAAACTATTCTGACAGTGTAGTTGTTACAGTGACTTATTAATTTATCAAATATACGCGGTTCTATTTTAGTAAAAATGGTTCCGCGTAATTTTAATTATATTCATTAAAATTGGCTGAGCATAAAACGATATAAATCAAATGATTTTAGTTTTTTGAAACTTGTCCGTCATCAAAAACAGTTTGACTTAAAAATACATACTGTATATTTATTGGTTAGTTCTAAAAAAGAACTAGCAAGCAAAACAGGCAATTAAAATAAAGGTGAATAAATGTCGGATATTATTTTGCATCAATGGGAGATTTCGCCATTTTGTCAGAAAGTTTCAAGAATTTTGAAATTTAAAGGAATTTCATTTGAAATAGTTAACTATAACGGTATTTTGGGAGCTAAAGTTCCTTTATTGAGTAAAGTGGGCAAGGTGCCTGTAATTGACCATAATGGTCAGCGTATTCAAGATAGTACTCGAATTGCTCGTTATCTGGATGAAACTTATCCAGATACGCCTCGGCTCTATCCAGAAGATCCAAATCAAAAGGCACTTGCAGAGTTATGGGAAGACTGGGCAGATGAGTCTCTCTATTTTTATGAAGTCTATTTACGCGTAAATGATACAGAAGCCCTAGATGAAGCAATTCGTATTAGCAGTATTGGTCGCCCAGCGTATGAAAGACCAATGGTAAAAGGATTTATTTTAGCCGAGTTAAAAACACAGCTTTTCTTTCAGGGCCTTGGCCGAATGAAAGCTGAGCATGTTGAGGAAGAGTTCAGAAGACACTTAGGCCGTATCGAACAAGTTTTATCACAAAGTGAGTGGTTGGTTGGAGACTCACAAACAATTGCAGACATTGCTGTTGTTGCTCAACTTGGTGAAGTGATTCGCACAAGCAAAAAGTTTCGTAAAGAAATTTTGGATCGTCCGTCTATTGCATTATGGTATAAAAAACAAACAGGGTGAAATGACTATGACATTAGCAACACCAGATAAAAAATTAGATTGTGTAGTTGTTATTGGCGTTGGGGCATCACAAGGTATTGGTGCAGCAGTGAGCCATCGTTTTGCAAAAGAAGGCTTAAAAGTTTATGTCGCTGGGCGTACTTTCCAAAAAATTGAAGCAGTGGCTGCCGAAATCCATTCGAAAGGCGGTGACGCTGTTGCATTTCGTTTAGATGCAGAAGATGTGAAGCAAGTACAAGCCTTGTTTGACACAATTACTAGTCAAAATGAGCGCATTACTGCTGTAATTCACAATGTAGGAGGGAATATTCCCTCAATTTTTTTACGCAGCCCGCTATCGTTTTTTACTCAAATGTGGCAATCCACTTTTCTATCGGCGTATTTAGTTTCTCAAAGCTGTCTAAAAATCTTTAAAGATCAAAACTACGGTACGCTTATTTTTACTGGGGCGAGTGCTTCTTTACGCGGAAAACCTTTTTTTGCAGCTTTTACAATGGGGAAATCTGCCTTGCGAGCTTATGCACTCAATCTAGCTCAAATCTATAAATCACAAGGCATACATATTGCTCATGTGATTATTGATGGAATGGTCGATGGCGATAGAGTGAATAAAGCATTATTTGGCCTAGGGCGTTTAGCCCGTCTTACGCGTGGAACGGGTGGGCTCAATATTGATGCAATTGCAGAAAACTATTGGATGCTTTACCAACAAATGCCTGAGCTTTGGACACATGAGTTGGATTTACGCCCTTATCAAGAAAAATTTTGAGAGACTAAAATGCTAAAAAAAATATGTCAGAGATTTCAAAAAAAGCAGGGCTGTGTTGTCGTTGCTGGTCACGACTTACACTTGATCGAGCGTGATTTTGTAATTCTAGATAGAAATGCCCAATTTCCATTACATCTTTATCAAGTTGTGCATGATTCAGCCGTGCAGAATATGCAAGCCCATTCTATAAATGATGGCGTGACGGCAGTTCATTTGAACTTGGTAAATGCTGATCATTTAAAAAGCTTGTTGAGTTATATTTCCAGTCACAGACATACAATTGAACTGTGTGTGTTTCAGCCCAACTTTTCATCTTCGCCAAATATTGAGGCTTTATCTTTAGAAGAGATTGAACACCATTGGCAGACCACAGGTTTAAGTGCAGTGTGTGTAGCGCAAGCTGTGATTAAGCCTATGCTAAAACAGCAACGGGGCACAGTTATTTTTCTTGGAGCGCCATTTAGCAACTCGACTCATTATGATGTATTAAGCCAAAGCATGTTTGCGGGCGTTCGCGCTTTAGCGCAGTCATTGGCAAGAGAGTTTCAACCTAAAGGCATTCATATCACCTATTGTATGGTTGAGAAATGGGATGGACAAAACCAGCACTTTACCTCATCTCTTAAGCAAGTATGTCAACACATCTATCAACAACCTGATTCGGCATGGAGCCAAGAACTTAGCCTATCTTGAAATTTTACTTTTGCATGTTGTTAAAATACAGTACTGATCTGGAGTGATGACAAAACAATAATTTCGATAGGTATTTGCATGGCAAAAATTAAGCGTGTTCAGCAAGCTGTTAAAACGGTTTGTACATTGGCAGTTTTCATGTGCTTTTCTTCATTAACACAAGCATATCAATATGATCAGACTGCCCGTTTAATTAACGAGCGCTTATCTTATATGAAGGATGTAGCGGGTTATAAAGCAGAGCAGCACTTGCCGATTGAAGATTTAACTCAAGAAAAGAAAGTTCTCGATCAATCTGTTTCCGAAGCTGAATCTTTTGGTTTAAATAGCGAAACAGTGAAGCCATTTATTGTGACTCAAATGAATGTTGCTAAGGCAATTCAGTACCGATATCGAGCAGACTGGTTATCGAGTCCGGAAACCAATTGGAAGCCCCAAGATTTAGCAGAAGTACGTTTAAAAATTAGTACACTAAACACGGAGCTTCTAAAAAATATTGCCTATGAATTTAAGAAAAATAATAACAAAGCACCTCATAGCTGTGGCTACATGTGGTCTGTTCAGCATCCTCAACTTAAAGAGGCCGACAAAAAAGCCTTATGTATGACACTAAATAAAATTAAGTTAAAAGACTGAATTTATTTAAGATAATTAAAGCATTGAATTTGTTATCAGGAGAGGTTTTATGAAAAAAGCTTCCTCAATATCTTTTCTTCTTAAGAAGAGGTATTTACTGATACTTTTGTTAGTTGCAATCTTTAGTTATGGCAAATATCACAATTACAAAGAAAAGATTTTATTTAGAGAATATTATTTACATCCACCATTGTATACAGAGATTTGGCCATCTGAATTTGACTCTAATGGAGTCATATTAGATATTCCAGCAAACTATCTTATGGATGCAACTGCTATTTCTGAATCTTCACGAAAGAAAGATCTGGAATTCAGAGAAAAGCAAAGGTATGAGAGCGGCAAAGCCTTATGTGATAAATTCCAATGTACTGAACTTTTTCAAGTTCTTTTACCTGATTACAAAGGTAAAACATTAGAGAATTTACATATTTTTAATCCTGGATCAATAAGAGCTGAGTATGAAATACCTAAGGACTGGCAAGAGTTTCATAAGTATGTAATTTGGTTTTCCCTAAATAGCTGGATATATAAGAACATAAATGCTAGTGCCGCAGAAATTAAAATGGGTATAAATTTAAGTTCAGTGTTTCATCCGAAAGAGTATTTTGAAACGCCAAAATTAATTAAATATATACAAACTAAACCAGCTCTAGAATTAGGCTTAACAGAAGTGGTATCACTAGATCCTAATTTACCAGGCGGGTTCTATAAAGTTCTTGTTTATAAGGATTGGCGAAAGAAATATCCTGATGATGTAACAGAGGATTATAATCATTATAAGATTTACTTTAAAAAAGACGCTGATGGAAATATAGTCTCTTATATTAGTTGTAGTACTTTTGCTCGAACTTATTTATTAAGTAAACCAGATCCTGAACAGGCTATTCTAGAGGACTATGCTAAACCAAATCAGCAATACTATTGTAGTCATACTTTTAATGTGAAGGGACTGCCGATGAGTATTACCGCACATTACAGTGATATGCATTTAGCTGATTGGCAGAATATAGAAAATAATTTAACTCGGCTTATACAGTCATTTCATGTAAAAGAGACTAAGTAAGTTTCAATATTTAAAGCTCTTGTTATTTAAAGAGCTTTTTTTATATCTAATGTTTTGATTCTTTCTTTTTGAACATTGACACTCAAAACCTCTACGATTATCCTTTGCCTGCTGGCCACATTGCCAGTCGGTTTTAGCAGACCGTTTTCATCTAGATCATCAAAAGAGCAATTTTTTGGTGTCGAACTCGTTCGTCTCCCTTCGTAGCGGTAGGACGGAGGAGGGACGCCCTCGGGCGTGCCGGTTCCTAGATGACTGGTCTGCTAACCCTTCTTCGTTCTGCCACCATAATCATTTAGCAGTGATTTGGCAGAACTTCTATTTCATCTAGGAGTCCGCTATGCGTACTAATTCTTCTTATTTCTTGGCCTTTGCCAAATTCTCTCTACTCATACCATTTAAACAGTTTTTAAAACGGTTTAATCGACTCTAGGTTTTCTACACCTTTAGATCATTACGACTAAAAAATCATAGCAACAATAAAACCTGAGATAGGCGAACACACCACTTTTGTGTCGTTTTCACATGCCTGTTTTTAGCGCTCATTTTAAGAGCGACGGCATTTCTATCTCTTTTATATACAACAAAAAATTATTTTAAACGGTATATCTATGCCAAATTTAGAATCTTCATTTAGAGCACTACAAGTGCTCCACGCAGCAAAAGATTTATTTAATCAACATGGGTTTCACGTCGGTATCGACCGAATTATTAGTGAAGCCAAAATTCCAAAAGCCACCTTTTATAATTACTTTCACTCTAAAGAAAAACTGGTTGAGATGTCTCTGACTTTTCAAAAGGACGCATTAAAACATGAGGTGTTTTCTATTATTCATTCGTACCAAGAACTTATGGTTTTCGATAAGTTAAAGAAAATCTACTTCTTACATGCAAACTTAAACGGCTTTTATCGTTTGCCATTTAAAGCCATTTTTGAAATTGAAAAGCTTTATCCAGCAGCCTATAAACTCGTCATTGACTACCGAAATTGGTTCATTAACGAAATTTATAAGCTACTTTTAACCGTAAAAGTTACAGCCACACTTGAAGATGCTTACATGTTTTTATTTGTGATTGATGGAGCAATGGTTCAACTTTTAAGTGCAAATAAGATCGATGAAAGAGATAAGTTATTAGAATATTTTATGTCGATGCTTGTTTAGGTTGATTAATACTCTAGTTTTTAATGCCTTTAGAAAAGCCCTCCGAAGAGGGCTTTTTGTTCAATTTGATTTAGCTTTAAAAGTCAAAAGATGTTTGTAGATAGAAAGTACGTGGTTGCCCTACATATTTACCACCTGTAGAGTCAGTTGAGCGGGTAAAATATTGCTTATCAAAGACATTCTTTATTCCGCCAGCGATTTTTAAACCTTTAACTTGTGAACTTAAGTCATAAGAGGTACGGATCGCAAAAGTGGTATAACCCGGAATATCTCCATATTTACCATCAGCAGTTTCTTCTGTTTGATAGACATTACTATCAGGAAGATCTGGTGAATGCTGCTTAGATTGAGCAAACATATCCGCATTTAAAGACCATTTATCTACTGTGTAACCTAACCCAACATTACCGACATGACGTGAGTAAAACGGTAGGTCTTTATCTTTAAATTGACCTGCTTCAGCGACTGCTTTGGTGAAAGTATAGTTGCCATATACTTTTAAGCCCTCCAGTGCATCGGATAATTGACCGAAATCGTAGCTAATACCTGTTTCGACACCTTTGTGACTGGTTGCCCCTAAGTCTGTCCAAATCCCGTTATTACCAGCATCGCGAACCAATGAAAGCTCTTTATCAAAGTCTAAATAGAACACGGTAAATTCGGCATTTAAACCATTGCCCAAATATTTGGTTCCAATTTCATAGTTGTTCGACTTTTCAGGATGTAAGCCTTCGGTTGTAGCCGTTGCGGTTGTTCCTTCAAGACGAGCTAATTGACTGTATTGCTGTGGACCGAAAGATACGCCTGCGTTTGCAAATATATTCCAGTTTTCATTTGCTGAGTACATCACAGACAAACTTGGTAAAAATTCGTCTGAATCAATTTTTGGATAAACAGTATTAGCTTGTCCTTTGTTATAACCTGTGAAGTTATTATGGGTTTCAATTGATTCGAAACGGACACCCGGTGTGATGGTCCAACGGCCGAGTTCCATACGGTTGTCGATATATACCGCATGTGCTTTAGTACCGCCTTCGCTGCTACTACGCGGAGCAAAATCTGGCACTGATGAACCTGCTGCATAAGACGCAGTACGTCCCGCAAATTCAGAACTTTCTTCTTTTAAATAGCGATAACCAACCGTTACTTCATTTTGAGTATTACCAAGCTCATAAATACGTGAGTAACGCGGTTCAATTGCATAGACTTTATAATCACGTGGAGCAGAGTCGAGGCGCTTGTCACCACTTGCTAAAGTAGTTTCAAGATTACTGGTACGGAAAGAGTCGATGTAGTAACTCAAAACTTCGAAGTTATTTTTTTCATCTTTATGGTTATAACGTAAAGAGACATCTGTACGTCGTCCTGCAAAATAGTTTTTTTCACCAGAAGATTGATAAGGGTTTTCAGCATATTGCGCCTGAGTTAAACCCTCTGGCATTTCGCCTCGACCTTCATAATGATGCAAATTTAAAGCAACTGAGTCTTTATCATTAAATTGATAAGCAGACTTTAGCATTACATCATCGATATCAATCTTGTTATTTGCTTCTCGATAACCGTTTCCTTTAGTCCCTGAATATAAGAGGGCAAGGCCTAATCCATTGTCTAAAGTTCCCCCCACAAATAAATTAGGGCTCAGTTTTACTTGGTCAGTACCAGAAGCATATTCTGAAGTTAGGCTAACAGTTCCGCTAAAATCTTGAGGAATTGATCGAGTAGCAAAGTTAATAATTCCGCCTACATTTTGAGGCCCAAAACGAACTGACCCAGCACCACGTACTACGTCAACAGATTCAATATTACCAATTGAAACAGGCGCTAAAGATAATTGTGGCTGACCATACGGTGCAAATGAAAGAGGAACACCATCTACTAAAACTGTTGAACGAGGTGATAGGCGAGATGCTAGACCACGGACACCAATATTGAGTGAAACATCACTACCACCCGTTCCACTACTATCTTGTGCTTGAACTCCAGGAATTTGCTTTAGAGCTTCCCGAATTGAAGTTGCAGCTGTTTCATCTAGACGCTTGCGGTCAATAATAGTTCGGGCACCAGCATGTTTGTGAACAGTTTCAGCATTTGCTTCTTCTAGCCAGTTACCTTGTGCCTTAATGGTAATAGTCGGTAAAGCACTAGTAGCTGTATCTTCGGCATGTGCAGGAAGTGCGAGATAAGTACAAGCAATTCCGATTGCATAGCTGAGTGTAGAAACTTTGAACTTAAAATTTGGAAGTGAAAGAGTAGATGAGCGTTCCATGTTTATGTATCGAAATCCTAAACGATAATTATAATCATTATAGTGAAAAAGTAACAAAATTTTATAAATGTTGTTTAATTTTTTTAGAAAAATTAAACACAGCTTTTCTCTAATTATTTTCACAGAACAGCCCTCCGAAGAGGGCTTCAAATCTATTTAAAAGAAGGTTGGCTTAAGATTTTGTAGACCTTTTCTTTATATACATCGTTGGAAATGACGCCTTTATCTCGCTGTTGTTTGAGCGATTTAAACTGCTGACCATGAATTTCTCTTTGAATATTCACATTATCATGATTTCTAATGTAGTAAAGACTACGCTCATGATCACTCATATTGACTGTTTCATCAGTAGAGTAGGATGGCTTAGCTTCATTTTCTTGATACTGTTTCGCAATTTCAAAAAAATCTACATTTTGATGATGAGCGGCAGCATTAGAAAAGTCTTTTGGTTGCCCATTAAATTTATGGTCTTGAGAACTCGCGTTTACCGCAAGCATGCTCTTATGCTGATTAAAGTTAGGGGTGGTATATTCTTGTTTCATTTGAAACGTGTTTGTTTCAGAAAAAGCTACGGGAGAAAAAAGACTAATATTTAAAAATAAAAAAGTTAATAACAATCTATTCATTTCTTTTGAAGTCCAATTGAAATTGAGTAAATCACTGTATTGTAACATTAAAGTTAGTTTTTTGAAGATTAAATTTTGAGTGGATTTGATCATCTGGTCAATAATAGGGTGAATCGACAGATATGTGTGAAGTTCTATTGAAAGCTTCACACAAAGAATTTTATATAAAATAAAATCTAAAATTCTTAACTTTAGAGTGTTTGTCCATTATCTAATTTTAAAATTTGCCCCGTAACAGATTCTAGTTTTTTAAATACTTCTTTATAAATTTGTTATTAAGTTAAACTAAACAGTGTTGGTGTGACAATGGTGATTCAATTTGTTAAATTGCGTGGTTTTTATAACAGTGGGCGAAATTTATGAAGACGTTTTTAGTTATATCTTTATTGGGTTTTGGGCTGATTGGCTGTGCTTCATCTACGTATAATTCTCAAGAAAATTACTTAAATAAATCTCCAATTGTTCCAGAAAATAAAGCCTTTAATAGTTTTAAAACACCTGAACACGGAATTTTTACCGATCAAGATATCTATAATATTCCAGAAAATTCAAACATGAATATCCGTTATGAAGTTCCTTTTTAAAGAAAAATAAAGCATTAATTTAAACAAAGGTGGAATAAGGGGAACTTACCACCTTTGCTGACGAGGAATAATTAATGATTAATATCGCCTTCGGGTGGTTTTTTAAATTTTAAACTGTTAAATTTTAGTTATTGAAAAAGGTATTTAAAATGAAAAACTTCACTATTATTGCTTCCTTATTTTTATTGATTGGGTGTACTACTGGTCATAAACAAGCCACTCCTGTTCAAGTGACTGATAATAAAATCACTTCTGAGGCTGATAAATATAAAAAACAATATCAAAAGAAAATTTATAAAATATGGGATGTTCCAGAGTCTTCTACAGGGATGAGTGCAAGCGTTAAAGTATTTTTAAGTGATAGTGGGGAAATTGAGCAAATCATCTTTTTAGATAAAGAAGAACAAAAATTTAAAACAAGTATTGAAAAAGCGATCTGGCGTGCAAGTCCATTTGCTTTGCCTTCCAACCCAGAAGTAAGAAAACAAGCAAGAAAATTCAATATGAAATTTCAGGCGAAATAAATGAGTTCTTCTTAATCATAGGGGCGAATTTAAAACTGTTAAGGTATATTAAATTTGCTCTCTAGTTTCATGAAATATCGAAAATAGTTATTTTAATTGCTATAAAGATTTTCTTTAAAATAAAAAAGGCAATATTTTATTCTAGAGAACAAATAAGACATTTTATTTATTGGTAAACAAAATATAAAAATTAGTTACATTACTATCAAAACGTAACATAAACAAAACTTTAAAAGGTTGTTAAATTATTATAAAAAATATGTAAATCCATAAATATGTTCAAAGAAAAAGTATGAATGAAGCAAAGAAATCTTTTAAAGAAAGTAAGGCAACTTCAGTTGTAGCATGGGGCGTAATTTTATTTGGAATTGTTGCAGGAATTGCCTTTATTTTGTCATATGGGCAAGTTGAAACAAGAAATGATAATCTAGATATTATTCAAATCTGGTCTAAAGAAATGATTACAGTGGGTCTCTTCATTATATTTAATGGACTACTGTTCGGTTACTTACTTTTAAAAATTAGTAGTATTTTGAACCATCTTGAAAATAATAAAAACTAATTCGTAAGAGCTTATTAACCGCTTTTTAGCGGGATAAATGTATCTTAAAGTGTCAGTTACACAAATGATGATTGTTTGGTGTTGAATGTATCCGTTAATTATTTAAGCATGGAGTGACACAAGTTAAGTAAAGGATGAATCTCATGATAGATGAAGAAAAGCCCTTAAATTTTGACGATGATGAAGAGCCTCTCGATTTTGCCGATGAAGAATTTATCGATGATAAAAAAGAGGATGAGTTATATAACAGCATTACAAAAGATGGCTCAAGCGTAGATCCCGCAGATGATGGTGAGCGACACGTTCGCCCTGAAGATGGCGATCCCATCGAAATCGAACAATAACTCAAAGCCCAATTCAATATTGGGCATTTTTAATAGGTTTGATTTTTTTATCTGAACAGTACGATATGCTAGAGGTTATTCAATCATTATCATTAATGACTCAAAAAATTGATACCTAAGCAATGAGTGTAGAGATGTGTACATATATATTTATTGAATGATTTATTCTCGAATTGAAGTAAAACTATGAGTAATTATATTTCTACAATTACCAACAAAATCAAAAATAAAGCAGTTCCACCTGTCAATGATGTTTTGATCGCTTTTTGGACTTTGAAGACCGTACCGGGCGGATTAACGCTATTGTCAAAAGTCGTTAGTCGAGTTGCTCCATATTTTCAGACTGTAAATCCAATTATCCAAAAATTAGAGGTAGACGTGTGTGAAGCCTCGATCAAAAAAAATAAATCAATCGAAAATCATATCGGAACGGTACACGTTATTGCGATATGTAATGGGCTGGAATTTGTCATGGGTGTGTTAGCTGAAGCATCTGTGCCTCAACATTTAAGATGGCTACCTAAAGGCATGAGTGTAAATTATGTCGCCAAGGCAGATTCTGATATTAAGTTAGTGGCAACAATTGATGAGGAGTGGAAGGTGGGAGATATGCAAATAAAAGTTAATGCTTATAGAGCGGATGGGCAGCCTGTAGTTCAAGGATATATTACGCTTTGGGTTACAGAGAAAAGTAAATAACAGGGCATTAAATGCAAAAAATATTGGATTATCTCCGCAAAATTTTTACTGCCAAGCCTCAGCAAGATGCAACAGAGGATCACCTCATTGCTACGGCAACTGATTATGGCGATGAATTGATTGGTATCGCGGTTGATGAGATGTCTCTTAATGTGGAAGGTGTAAACCAAATCTGTAATTTTGAAGGGTTGAAACTTAGTGCTTATGATGACGGTACTGGCGTCTGGACTATTGGATATGGCACGACGCGATACCCTAATGGTAAGCGTGTAAGTGAAGGAGACCGATGCACTCTTGAGCAGGCTAAAGCTTATATGCAGCATGATTTAAAGATATTTGAGCGTGCAGTAAATAGTTCTGTAAAAGTGCCTTTAAAACAGAATCAATTCGATGCATTAGTCTCTCTAGCTTATAACATTGGGGTAGGCGCCTTTAAACATTCGACCTTACTCAAAAAGTTAAATTCAGGTGATTACACAGAAGCAGCAAACCAGTTTGATGTATGGGTAAATGCAGGCGGTAAGCGTTTGCAGGGGCTGGTTAATCGCCGTGCAATGGAAAAGAAATTGTTTTTATCATCAAAGTAGTTGTCTCAATTTTTTATTAAACTTGGTTAAAAAATCATGAAAAAGCCTCGAGTGCTCAGGGCTTTTTCATATGGAAATTGAATCGATTAACTCTTATCCCCTAAGGTGATTCTGAGTCTGTTTAATGCTCCCATAAGTGAAATGCTGGTGGTCAACTCTACAATCTCTCGTTCATTAAAATGCTCGGCTAAATGAGCTTTTACAGTTTCAATTTTTTCAGATAGAAAAGTGACTGCCTCTGCAAGTTCAAGAGCAAGAAGCTGCTTCTTTGAAAAGACATTCGAGTGTTTATAGCCTGGAATTTTATCAATGACTTCTTGGCTTACTCCCATATCTCTTAATTCTTGAGCATGAAAAGCGCAGCAGTAAGCACAGCCGTTGATTTGTGACACATACAACTCAGCTAAAGCAACTATTTGAGGATCAATGCCAGAGGTTCGTATAGATGCATGTGCTGAGTACAAATGATTAATCGTTTTTTTAGCAACTTCTTTATATTCCATCATATAGACCAGTTTTTTCGTAATAAAAAACTATTATTCATCACTAGGTATCGATTGTAAATTAGGCACTATTTTGTTATATAGGTATATTTTTTATACCTAATTAAACAATGAAAGATAATATTTCTGGCTGTTCTGTAGAAGAGGCAATGACAGTATTGGGTGGTCGTTGGAGAATGTTAATTATTTCATTTCTCATCGAAAGACCTATGCGTTTTAATGAGTTAAGACGGGCAATTCCTAATATTTCTCAAAGAATGTTAACTTTAGAGTTACGTTTTCTTGAAGAAGAAGGTTTTATTAACAGAGAAGTTTTTGCGGAAGTTCCTGTTAAAGTTGAGTACTCATTGACTGAAGATGGTAGGAAATTAAATGGTTTAGTTGAGATGCTAAAAGAAGTTGGCTCTTGGCTAAAAGTAAGATAGTGCAGTTTATTTTATAGTTTTATTTACTTTGTTTCAGCTCACGCCGAGATCGTATTGTCATCATTTTGACTGGATCATTTATACAAGTTTTAGGCGTAAAAAAGCCTGATGCTACGAATCAGGCTTCAGTATTCATCGACAATAGGAGTTGATGAACAAGACCAATCTAACAGACCTGCTCTATAAAGGCAAACCAATGGTCGACCGAACAGTTCATATAGGCATAATTTTCTCAAATTATAGGCATTAAAAAAGCCCTTGCTCGAAAGCGAAGGGCTTAGTCGTTCATTGATCTAGCAATGAACTATATAAGGCTCATCTCATACTAAGTGCAGTATATCTGAAATTGAAGCAACAAAGAAGAAAACATTACGAATAGTTATTTAAAACTTCTTAATTATTCATATAGTCTTTTAATAGGCTTAACTAAAGTGTTTGAAAGGTGCTTAATATTTGATTAGCTAATTTTTATCTTTAAAAAAGTATTCTAGTTTTAACCAAATATACACACTTAAACAATTAGTTGAAAAAAGTTTCCATAATCTCATCAAATAGCATGTTAAGTTTTTCTCAATCATAAAAATTTAAAAAGGATTGAAGCATGAAATTTTCATATCAGGATCTTGATGGAAAGAACGTTGAAGTAGTGTGTGAAAGTTATATTCATATACCGTCAGGAACAGCAATAAAATCTACAGAAGCTGGCAATTATCATCTTACTGAAAACTTCAGTTTCTTTAAGAAAACTGAAGCTGATTCTATACCTATCTACCGATTTGCGATTGACCAAAATTTTAATGTTTTTAACAGTGATGAATTACCCGCATTAGCTCAAATCGGCACTGACTGGAAAAAATTGGTTTAAGTTGGTATTCAAAAATAAAACCCTCAACCGAGGGTTGCCCCCTAAAATCTTTAAGAATTATTTCTTTTTAAATACGAGCATTATGCCTAGCAAAATTGCAATCATGCCAATTACACCTGCTAGTGGTAACTTATTTTTTAAAATTAGAAAATCTAAAAGTGCAGTCACGATAGGAACCAGATAGAACAGGCTTGTCACATTTACAATATTACCCTGACTTAGAAGTCGGTAAAGTAAAAGCTGAGCAACTACAGAAATTAAAATTCCAAGAAATAAGACTGAAATAATCAGTTGTGAATTCCATGTTATTTCAAAATGTTCAAAAGGTACTATAAATAAGCAGACGATAAGACTGATGACATATTGTAGCGGTAAGACATCTGTAGGGGCTTGTTGAATGTTCTTTTGCATGATGGCCCCAAAAGTTATACAGATTAGGGCAGCCAAGGCAAACAGCACACCAATAGGAGCAATAAAAGACATTGTCAGGCTTTTCCAGACTAAAAGTATGAGCCCCGCTAAAGAGATGCATAATCCTAACAGTCTTTCTTTTTGCCAATTCTTTTCCATAAGGCAAAGCGTGAGTATAGGCTGTATTCCCATAATTGTTGCCATTAAGCCAGGAGTGACTCCATGGGCCATGGCTTTAAAATAGCAAATTGAATAACCTGCAATAATAAGTAGCCCAGTGAGCAAAACTTGTTTTCGAGTTCCATGTTTGGGTAAAAGTCTTTTTCTAAAAAGAGCAAGTACAAACAGAACAATCAAAGCAGTTGAAAAACGCAGAATTAATAATGCTATGGGCGAGGCATTATCTAACCCCCATCGAGTAAAAATTGCGGCACTACCCCAGAGTAAAACAAAAGCGGATGTTGCACTTTGTGATGCAAGCATCTGTTTATTTAGGCGCATAAAACCTCCTCCTAGTGTGTAATACCTAAGAAATACGAAGTGATAAAATTGTTAGTAAATGCAGTTATTAATGTGTTGTTCAGTCATTAATCATGTACTGATCTTGGTTAAAATTGTGGATAGGACAAATAAATCGCTTTGAACTTATTATGATTTCAGTATGGGAGAGAGAATATGTAAAGAAAAGCGCATAATTCTTTTATATACTATTTGAAAATCGAATAGATAAATTGTAATGACTTTAAAAAACCTACAAATTGATTGGCTGAAGTGTTTTGTCACAGTAGTAGATACTGGCTCATTGTCAAATGCAGCACCTGAGCTTTATCGTTCACAATCTGCTGTTAGTATGCAATTGAAAAAACTAGAAGAAGCTCTACATTGCCAACTTTTAATACGAACGCACCGACAAATTGAATTAACCTCTCAAGGACAACTACTTTTAGGTTATGCGCGCCGTATTCTCGATTTACATGCAGAAGCACAAATGGCATTTCATGGAGATGAGTTGAAGGGCCGTATACGCCTTGGAGTACCCGATGATTATGCTGCTAAATATTTAACACCCGTACTCAAGCGTTTTGCACCGCGTTATGGAGGGGTTGAAATTGAGTTGATCTGTGAGCAATCTACATCTTTAATTCCGCGGGTAGAAAGTGGTGATATAGATTTGGCATTAATATCGAGAGACAACACTCGTCAAGGAACACTTTTATTCCATGAACCGATGGTGTGGGTAGGGTCTCCACAGTTTGAACTTTGGCGAGAAGACCCACTTCCAATTGCAGTTTACGAAAGTACGAGCCAAGCCAAAAAGAGCGCTATTCATTCTTTAGCATTACAAGGGCGCCGTTATCGTGTGGTCTACAACAGTTCAAGTTTAGCGGGCCAAATTGCAGCAGTTGAAAGCGGTTTAGCAATCGCTGTGTTTACGCAATGTAGCGCGCCTGAGCATTTAACTATATTAGGTGCAGATCATGGCCTCGGACCTTTAGAGCCGATGGAAGCTGCGGTTTATCGGAGTAGGTCATCGTTAGAGTCGAAGGCTGTAGATCACTTATATGAATTACTCATTAAAACGCTCAGACACTCAGTTAACGTTTAATGGTCAAATCTTAAGTTGATATTTAAATGTAAAACTAAAGAGCTTTACATTTTTGCGCTAAATCTACAAAAAAGCCTAGAAACGTATGCTGATCGTAAAACGAATAAAAAGTATTTATTAACTCACTATCTGAACAATTCATGAGGCGAAGTATGACAAAAATTATGGCTACCTTAGGTTTGGCTGCGATTATTTCTTTAAGTGTGAGCGCTTGCCAAGGTGAAAATGATACAAAACAGCAAGATAAAACGACAACACCTCATTCAATAGACAAAGATTCATGATCTATATGAATGCTTAGGCCCATCGTAAGATGGGTTTTTTTATATCTTTTTATTTTTACTCTAAAGTGTGATTTGTAACTCACAATATTTATTTTTAATGGTGCTGTTCAAAATATGTTGACTAATATGCTAGGTTTTAAATATATTTAAATCCAACACCAATCATTTTAAATATAACTCTATATTTAAAGTAAATTGGTTCAAATGCCATCAGATCAGAAATTTAACCTTTAAATTTGATTATAAAAATATTAATTAATCAAGGAGGTGGGTATGGACGCTAAGTTTCATTCTGAAAATGAATATGGCTTTATTCTAGACATATTGAATACTTATGTTGTGGTAAAGAAGACATTAAAAAATGATCATTATCCTTATGATTCATTTGGTTATCTTCTTGCTCTTTATCAACCTTTAAAAGTCTATATTCCTCAGCTTCCACATCCGAAAATCTATATTGAGATTGGTGGAATTTCATATGACCGAATGATTGTGATGCAAACAACAGACGAGACGGAAGCCATGAATGTTTTATTGGATTTAGGGCAACTTGTTGTTTAACCATTAATTGATATTTTTAATGCTGAGTTCAATTTACTTAAGAAAAACGTTTTCTTAAGTAAATTAACGAAAAAACTAAATGCTCAAAATGATTGTTGAAAGAGAAAACTTAAACAGATTATTTGGTGTTTCTATTTATCCTCATTAAACAAAGACTTTAATAAGATACAAAAAACCACAAAAGCTAAATCTATAAGTTTAAAAGAATTTGTTTATATAACTAAGAACATTAAAAGTAGGTCATCGTAATGAAAAAAATATTCTTAGCCACACTCACTGGGTTGGCTTTATTGGGTAGCAATGCGGTATTGGCTAAACCAGATGCTGCCTTATTGAAAGAAGCGACAAAAAATGTAGTCACTGTGTCTAAAGCAAAAACCTTGGCTGATGAGTCTGGTGTTACGTTAACAGGCACCATTGTAAAGCATATTGCTGGTGATCATTTTGAGTTTAAAGATGCAACTGGGTCAATTGTAATTGATATAGATGATGACTTATGGAAACCTTTACAACTAAAAGCCGGAGATAAAGTCCGTGTTGTGGGAGAGGTGGATACACATAGAGTTAAGCCAACTGATATTGAAGTTTTTAAGATTGAAAAAGTTAAATAAAATCTGAAAATTTAGGTTAATACTACTTAGATATATCGAAAACATTAAAAAGAGAACTCCTGCAAATAGGAGTTTTCTTTTTAACGACGGTAATTTTTATTATTGTGTTGCATTAAATGCCTCATGATAGCTTACATATCCTTTAGCAATCTTGCCTGAAAAACTTAAGGCTTGGAAATATTCACTTGGTACATCGGGCAAAATTAGCTCAGGATAGGTTTTAAAACCAAATCGGCTGTAATAGTTGGGATCGCCCAGTAAAACACATCCTTTTGCACCTAGTTTTTTTAATTTATCTAGTGATTTATTCATCAGAAGCGAGCCAATACCAACCCCTTGTTTATTTGGATGAACAGAAATAGGGCCTAAACCATACCAACCCATTTCCCCTGAACTCATTTGAACAGGAGAAATAGCAACATGTCCTATAACAGCGCTATCTTCAATCGCGACTAGAGAGATGGTCAATTGTCCGTGGTTTCTTAAACTACTCACAATAAAATGTTCTGTATGACTGGTGTGCTCAGCATTTTCAAATGCTGCTTTTGTTAGTTTTTCTATTGCTTCAACATCCTCATTTCGTTCATCACGAATCGTAATATTCATTAAAATTCTTCCTTATTTATTGACCAATCATATGCTTTAATTTTTTAAATAAGTAAAACTGTAATTTAGATTTCTAAGATACTTTATTTGTTATTGGTTATAAAAAACAACTACTACTCATCAAAATCATACATAAAGTAAAATTTTATAAAAATTATTTTTAATATAATAATTTAAAAATAATTTGAGGATTAAAAATTGAAAAAAATCATTAAAACTTTATTATTATCTACACTGATTTCAACTACATCCTTCACTGTTTTAGCTAAAAATATTGAGCAAAAAGTTAATTTTTTACAAGGTTCAACACATACCACATTAACTGGAAAATTTCAGGGCTATGATGATGTAAGGTACAGGGTTTATGCAAAGAATGGACAAGTATTAAAATTTAATATTAATAGTCTTGGTAATCTAGCCTATGCCAATATTTTTGCACCAGGTAAAAAACCAGGTAAAGATAATGCATTATTAATTGGCTCAACTATAGGATCGAAAGGAGAACTTACTTTGCCAGTTGATGGCGATTATATTATTCAAGTTTATCAAATGCGTAATAGTGCTCGTAAAAATAAAACTGTGAAATATAGTCTCGATGTCGAATTATTAAATAAAGTAAAAAAATAATATTTTATAAAATTTACTAGCTTTCATATGAGAGCTAGTAAATTTGAAAATGATAGAGATAGTCACTATTCGGTTAAAGAAAATGACTCGTAAATGCCACAACTTTCAACAAACATTTGATCATGTGAAACTAGTAATACAGCACCTTCATAACTCTGAATGGCACTAGCTAATAATTCTCTCGATTCAATATCTAAATGATTTTCGGGTTCATCTAATAACAGGAGTTCAGGTGTAGGTTCTATCTGGCTAAGGGCCAATAAAGCTACTTTTAGTTTTTCACCCCCACTTAGTTGCGACAAGAGATAAGTACTTTTATCACCGCGAATTCGGAGTTGGCCTAATAAATTTCTCCATTCCAATTCTGAAAGCTCATTATTCATGTGGGTTAAATTCTCAATAACAGACATTTCATCACATAAAAAGCTAAAGTTTTGATCGAGATAAAAGCACTCTACAAATAATTGAATGCTGTCACAGGACTGATTCTTCTGTGCATTGATTGCTTTAAGCAGCGTTGACTTTCCAATACCATTTTGACCCGTTATGTGAATTTTTTCGGCTGCATGTGCAGCTAAATCTATAGGTTGTTGAGTCCCATAGTTCAGTTTGAGTTTCTTAATTCGAAGAATCTCTCCAGATTTTTTATGAAAAGTGGGGAAGACAAACTGTTGTGGTTTGACGGTTTCAAGACGCATTTTTTTGTCTTTTAACTCGTTTTGACTATTTGAAATTTGTCGTTGATGCTGTGACTGTATAGCCGCAATACTTTGGCCCGCTTGTTCCTTTTTAAAGTCGAGCAAAATTTTGGCTTGAGAGTTTGATTCTCTTAATTTATTGCCAGCACGTTCACGTTTTTGAGCGTTCATTAATACATCATGTTGCTTTTGCTTCATATGTTTAACATCACGTTGGCTTTGTTGAAAAGCTTGCTCTAAAGCTGCAACATGAGTTTGATATTGCTCGTCAAATTTCTCATAGTTTCCGGTTGTGTGATGTAAACCATGTTCATTTAAGTGATAGATATGGTCTACCTCATTTAACAAAGTGCGGTCATGACTAATGATAAGTGCACCTGCTGGGTGTCTTCTTAAATGGTCAATTAACCATTTTCTAGAGTCTTGATCTAAATGATTGCTAGGTTCATCAAGAAGTAAGTAGTGATCTGATTTTAAAAATAAACAGCTTAAGGCCAACTTGGTTTTTTGACCTTCACTTAAGTTTTTAACTGGAAAGTCTAAATCAGTGGGCAAATGAGCGGATTCTAAGACGGTATTCCATAAGGTAGGTAAATCCCATTTGCCTTCCAGTAAATCATAATCATTGAAACTGGCAACACCTTGCTCAACTCTTTTAAAAGCTTGATAAATGTCTAAGATATCTAATGCTTTAGCTATGGTCAGTCCCGTTAACCGATGCAGTTGAGGTAAATAAGCATGTTTTACATGCCAAGATATTTGTCCAGATGTAAGAATTGAATCTGCTTTAAGCGTCTGATTTAACATTTGCATAAGCAAAGATTTACCTTGACCATTACGGCCAATTAAGGCAGACACCTGATTCGATTCAAGGCTAAAATTTAGTTGTTTAAACATGACTTTAGATGAAAATTCTAAAGTCAGCTGTGATATTACACATGCCTGCTGAGTCATAAAAACCTCATAAATACAGGATGTACAAAATAGGAAAAAGCAGTTTTAAGCAGAGACGTTAAATCACAAAAAATAGTCTATTTTGCACATCAAAAAAAGAAAAAATGATGAGAAAAAAGACTTACTTCATTGGCGTGACTCACGAAATTGAAAGAATAAGAAACTATTCTATCTGGGTTTTTGGCTATTGTAAAATTTATGCAATCTACTTTGTTAAAAACCCAATCATTGGATTGGGTTTTTTGCATCTAAAAAAAGTTTATTCTTTTACAACCAATACCTGAATTTTGGTACTGTTTAAAACATCTTGAGCAAAACTACCCAAAATAAGTTTTTGGAAGCCTTTGCGACCATGAGAACCAATTACAATCAAATCGGAACCTAAGCCTTCTACAGCTTTTAAGATACCATCTGAAGAAATTTCACCTTGGATAATCTGAGTTTCGGCATCAATACCTTCTTCGGCGCATAAAGCTTTTACTTTTGCGAGAGTTTTTTCTGCATTGGCACGTGCTTCAACAAAATAATCTTTTACAACAGGTGAGATGTAATAAAAATCTACGCCGCTAAAAGGATCTACCGCAACTAAGCTAATAGCGGTCAATTTACTCCCAAATGCCTTTGCAATATGAGCTGCTTGTCTTGCTGCTGCTAAAGAAATTTCAGAACCATCGACAGGTACAATAATATGTTGGTAATTCATAATGTTATTCCTCTTATTTACAGTTGTTATATGTATGAAGCATTTATTAATTAAAGATTAACATATTTCATTCTCGGTAAACATCTATTCGACTAAAGGAAAGAAAAATTAAATAAAATTACTTTAAATCAATTGGTTGTGTTTATTCTTATATTGATTGTGATGGAGTTTAAGAGCTATTGCTGAATAATTGATAATATTTACATGAAAATTACAAAAAATTACCGTTCATATTTCTGTCATATAGAAAACGTATAACAAAATAGTGAACTAAGGGGAGAGTGATGAAGATGGCTGATTTAACAGCAAAGAAAATCAATAAACTCATTGAAGAGTTTCGTCAAACAGGTAAAGAACCCGAAAAATTAGTCGTTGGTTATAAAACGTATGCCAGACTGATGACCGAAGATAAATTTGCAGAAAAAGTTGTCCCTTCATTAGAAGATTCAAAAGAGCGGTTATATAAAAATTTAAAAATTAAACTTGTGACTGAAAAGCATTACTTTGAAATAAAATAAAATTTATGTGAAATGCATCACTGTTTATTAAAGTAAAGTAACACTAAATAAGTTTAATAACATGATTATTGTATGATGAAACAAATTAATAGTGTAACCAACATTTGAAAACAGCAATCGTTTATAAACTCGATAGAATAAATTGCTTTTATTTTTAAGTAGTGGAATAAATCGAGATGCCAACACTCAGTGTAATTATATTTTATGTTTTAACTATATTAGGTAGTGTAGCTATTGTTTATGGATTAGTCAGTTTAATTGTTTTTTTAATTTTTATTGGATTAGCTCTATTGTTTGCAGCATTATTATTAAAAACAGAATTTAAATTAGATATTTTGTTCTGGAGATAAATATAATATGTATTTATATTTTTAATTGTCTATAAAACTGTTTCAATAGAGCTGAAACGAAAAATTTCAGTTCTAAAAAAGATTAAATTAGTTTTTATGGTGAATATTGATGTAATAACGTTTTTTTGATCGAAATTATTACAATAAAATATAAAATATAAAATATAAAATATAAAATATAAAAGTAGAAAATTTTAAATTTATTTAAGTATTTAAAAATAAAAAAGTTTCATTTAGGATAAAAGTAAAATTGTAAAAGCGTTTGTAGCTATTAAACAATAACAAAGCGAGGTGAGCATGACTTATAAGTATGAGTATGCAGGGTTCTGGTTAAGATTTGGTGCAATGATTATTGATACTCTTATTCTTTTTTTGGCAATTATTCCTGCGGCATGGATTTTTTATCAGGGGGATTATGACTTAGTCTTTGCCACAGGCTTAAGTGCGAAACCACAAAATTATGGGTTTGATTTAATCGTGAACTATGTATTTCCTTTATTGTATTCAATTTTATGTTGGCTGTATTTTGCAGGTACTCCAGGTAAACGATTGATGCGATTAAAAGTTTTAGATGAAAAAACAGGCAATAAGCTAACAGTCATGCAGAGTATTATTCGATACATTGGCTACATTCCATCAATTTTAGTATTTGGTATTGGTCTTTTTTGGGTCGCATTTGATGCTAAAAAACAAGGTTGGCATGACAAAATGGCGAAGTCAGTTGTAGTGAGAGAGCTATAAGAAATAAGATGAAAAAGCGTTCATAGCATTGAAAATAGGGACTATGAACGCTTTTTTATTAACTTTTTTTGACTTTAAGTTTTAAAATAAAATATACAACAACACCTACAATAAGTCCCCAAAAGGCCGATCCGATACCGAAAAATTGAATGCCCGAAGCACTACATAAAAAGGTAAATAATGCAGCTTCACGATCTTCAACCTGAGCAAATGCGATTGCAATGTTGTGGCTGATCGTACCAAATAATGCAATGCCAGCTAAAGCTACAATAAAGATATGTGGAAAAGACATGAGTAAGCTTGTTAGTGTCGCAGCAAACAAGCCCATTAAAATGTAGAAAAAACCACAGCTCATGCCTGCAATATATCGTTTACTTGGGTCAGGGTGGACTTGATCATCTAAGCTTACAGCAGCACTAATCGCAGCAATATTTACGCTATAACAACCAAAAGGTGCAAGCACAACTTGGGTTAAACCTGTCCAGCCAATCAGTTGATTAACATGCGGTTTATAGCCATAACTCTTGATCATGGCAATTCCGGGTAAATATTGCGAAGCCATGCTAATCACAAAAAGTGGTAGAGCTAAGCCCAAAAGTGCTGACCAGCTAAATTCTGGACTAATCCAAACAGGTTTAGCCAAAGACCACTGAAGTGTAGGCATATGAAATTCTAAAAAGACAGGGCACAGGGCAATACCCGCAAGTGCTGTGAATACAATGCTATAGCGGGGCCATAATCTTTTTGTAATGATATAAATGACCAGTAAAGATAAAACGAATTCCCAATCATTTTGCAAACTGGCGAACAGGGAAATACCAAATTTGAGTAAAACACCTGCAAGCATGGCACTGGTTAAGCTTTGAGGAATATATGAAAGTGCTTTTTGAAATATACCTGAAAAGCCTAAAATAGCAGTCAGTAAACCACCAACTAAAAAAGCACCAATCGCTTCATTTATACTATAGCCACTGCCGGTTGCCATAATTAAAGCAAGGCCTGCGGTTGACCATGCTGTCGCTACAGGATATTTAAATTTCCAGGAAAGTATGAATCCTGATAAACCAATACCTAAGCCTAAAGCCCAAAACCATGAGGTGATTTGCTCGGGTGAAGCTCCTAAAGCTTGAGCCGCCTGAATCACTAAAATGGCCGAAACACTTATACCTATTAAAAAAGTGATAAAGCCAGCAAATACGGCCGGAATTGAAAAATCTCGAAGAATCTTTTGCATAGCTAAATGTTCTAAATCCCTGAAAAATTAATATGTTTCTGTCTTTGCTTTCAGCTAGGTAAATCTAACAATTTTTTTAAAGAAGGTGCTTTCTATTTTTAACTTAAAATAGAAATAATATTTTCAAAATATTGAATAATGCTATTATTCCTTTCTTAAATAATACTAAATTGGGGATATTCTTTTATGGAAGAACAGACTGAAAATTTGACAGTGCTTGAACTTAAAATTATGCGTGCTTTACAAGAAAATGGGCGCTTAAGTAATGCTGAACTGGCCAAACTTGTAGGTATAAGTACTTCTTCTTGTTGGAATCACACACAGCGTCTTTTTAAGATTGGGGCAATTCTAGATGTACGCGCTCGGATTAATCCGAGTATGGTGCAGCGTGATACGGTGGTGCTAGTCGGTGTGGTTTTGGACCGTTCAACGCCTGATAGCTTTCGAGCATTTGAACAAGCGGCGGGTGATTTGGAGAATGTTCTAGAATGCTATCTGGTTGCTGGAGAAGTCGATTATTTTTTAAAAATTCGTGTTAAAGATTTAGCTGCTTTTAACCGATTTCATAGTGAAAAAATTATTGCTTTACCGGGGGTAAGACAAGTTAGAACATTTTTTGTGCTCAATGAAGTTAAAACAGATGGCATGCTGGCATTTTAGCAGTTCATTATGTTTTAACTTTATAATGCAAAAACTAGGATAAAGATTATTAGATTGTTGAGGTTGCCAGTTTTAAACCGAATCCGAAAAATAGAATCCCTACTAAAAAAATACTACTTGCTGCAATTTTATGGTTCTGTTTAAAAAATGCTGAAAGTTTAATTCCAGAGAAGATTAATGCAGTTAAATAACTAAAGCTAATCACCTGTAAAATAATCGCTAAAATTAAAAAGCTTAGTGCGGGATAGGCATAGTCAGGTTCAACAAATTGAACAAAGAAAGATAAGAAAAATAAAATCGCTTTCGGGTTGAGTAAACTGATACTTAATGCTGTTTTATAAGGATGAATTTTATCTAAAGCTGGTAAATCAGCCATTTCAGGTTGTGGTTGATTACGTTGTTTCCAGCGTTGAATACTGCCTTGTAAGAGCTTAAAGCCTAAATAAGACAGATAAAGTGCACCTGTTAATTTAAGAATAACAAATACCCATGGGAATGCTTTTAATAAAGAGGCTGCACCCAGTACGGTACAAAGCATTAAAATAAGATCACCGGTAAAAATACCTAATGCACCCATATATCCAGTTTTAATGCCATAACGTGAAGCAATTGACATCACATAGAGAGAATTGGGCCCCGGCAATAACACAATTAGGAATGTACCAATAATATATGTTGTTAAATCTGTTATGCCGAACACGATAAACCCAATAAAAAACCGATTTTTGCCATGATAACAAAAATCGGTGATTTTGTATGAAAAGTGAAGTTTTTTAAGGTTTAATTTCCGCATCAATTCCAAAAGACTGACGCAATAAAAAACTTAATTGGTCACGAGCTTTAATAAAGCCATCAACACCACCTTGTAAAAGTTGGAATGCCATTAAGTCATGGTTAAGTTCATCTTTAAAACTTTGCTCATCTTGAGCTGGTCTAACAATAGCATCTGCTTGCTTTGATTTAGTTGCATCAAGAGCTGCATCAACTGTACGTGTATCTTGCTCGAGCTGGGTAAGTAAGCCTGGAGAGATCGTTAGCAAATCACAACCAGCAAGTCCAAGAACTTGATCGATACTACGGAAGCTCGCACCCATCACTTGAGTCGGGATATTTTGCTGTTTGTAATAGGTGTAGATTTTTTTAACTGAAACGACACCTGGGTCTTTTTCGATTGGGTAAGAATCTACACCTTCAGCTTTTTTGTACCAGTCTAGAATACGACCTACAAATGGTGAAATTAAAGTTACTTTTGCATCTGCGCATGCTTGAGCTTGATGTAATCCGAAAAGCAGAGTGAGATTACAAGCAATCCCTTCAGCTTCGAGTACTTTCGCGGCTTGAATACCTTCCCAAGTCGACGCAATTTTAATAAGAATACGTGACTGATCAATACCATAACCTTTGTAAAGTTCACATAATTCATGAGCTTTTTGAATGGTCGCTTCCGTGTTATATGAAAGTGCAGCATCAACTTCAGTCGAAACGCGACCTTCAATCAGTTTTAAAATTTCTACACCAAATTTTACGGTTAAAATATCAATGGTTCTTTCAATCAACTCATCGTTGCTATAGCCTTCTTCTTTGGCTTGATAATAAGCATCTTCAATGAGTTCTTTACTTTCTGGTTGTTCTGCTGCTGCCGTAATCAATGAAGGATTAGTCGTCGCGTCTAATGGACGAAATTTACGAATTGCATCAAGGTCGCTACTGTCGGCAACAACGGTCGTTAGTGTTTTTAATTGGTCAAGTGCTGTATGAGTCATTGATATTCAACATCTTCAGTAATAAATCTTATATTTTCTTTATAGCACAAAGTCTATTCATACTGTCGATATATCAATTGTTATATTTCAAAGAAAAACGTTTAGGTTCTACATCTAAATTGAAATAATTTTAAGGGATCTGTTGCATTCGTTGCTTACGGATATGTTCAATAAGGAATCTGGCAGCGGCACCGAGCTCACTTTCACGACTCCATACCAAATCTACGTAATATTCAAATCTTGGAGTGAAATCTAATAAATTCAATATTTTAAGCTTGTTTTTAAGTTCAGGATTTTCTTTAAACATTTCTTGAGGAAGAACACCCCAGCCCAGATCACGTAAAATCATTAAGCAAGCAGAGTGGTGGTTATCTGTACGCCAGTAATGTTTCGAAAAAAGTAATTCGGGTTTTAATGTCTCATCTCGACTTGCCACAACAATTTGTCGTGTTGTGAGGATCTGTTCATAAGAAACCTGATTTTGGCTTGCGAGTGGATGACTATTTGAAATAACTGGAATTAAAGCCTCAGGTTTGAGCTCTACAAACTGTTCTCTGTTATCTAGATGCTCACGTTCAAACATGAGTGCAAGTTGGGCAGAACCATCTAACAACATTTGAAGGGCATCTTCTTGAGGGGCAGAAACAATATTAATTTGTAGGTCAGGGAAACGACCCTCTAAAAGGCAAATATAATCGGTCCAGTTGGTGTGTAGTAATTCGGAAACAATCACAATGGTTAAGTTAGCTTCTAATCCTGTGCTTAACGCATGGGCATGTTGTTTCCATTGATTCATCTCAATCAAAAGCTGAGAAGTCTTTTCATATAACACCCGTGCTTCGTCAGTAGGGACGGGCTCACGACCTTTACGATCAAATAAGGTTAAGTCCAAATCAATTTCTAAGTTGGCAATAGACATGCTTACAGCCGAAGGAACTTTTCCAAGTTTACGTGCTGCTGCTGAAAACGAACCAGTTTCTATAACGGCCTGAAACATGAGTAATTGTTCTTGATTAATATTCATCTGTCAAAAAAACTGAAAGAACCTGATTGGATTAATCAATATTATAAAAATAAAATGCACATTATCCAAGTATTATTGAGTATTTAAAAATGTTGATTTCCAAGAGAAGGATCATTCATGCAATCAGTTATGAAGGAATTTTATTGGTCATCATTGCGATTGCATTAAGTTTTATTTTTGATATGCCTATGGACGTAACCGGAACACTCGGTGTGTTTATGGCAGTGGTTTCTGTTTTTTGGAATA
Source organism: Acinetobacter sp. AOR14_HL (assembly GCF_027855175.1). Taxonomy (NCBI): domain Bacteria; kingdom Pseudomonadati; phylum Pseudomonadota; class Gammaproteobacteria; order Moraxellales; family Moraxellaceae; genus Acinetobacter; species Acinetobacter sp. AOR14_HL. The sequence goes on from NZ_JAKTII010000004.1 coordinate 199,263, forward strand.
TGATTTTTAACCACTACTTTGAGAAAGTAGAGCATAAATATAATTGGGAACGAACAATCCCTGTAAGGATTTTGCATGCGGTTGGTTTTGAAGGCGGTTTGCTGATTGCAACAGTGCCGATGATTGCTTATATGCTACAAATGAATGTCATTGATGCGCTTATTTTAGATATTGGTTTAACCTTATGTATTTTGGTCTATACCTTCATTTTCCAATGGTGTTATGACCATATCGAAGATAAGTTTTTCCCTGAAGCAAAAGCTGCCTCACTGCACTAAATTTATAAATCCTAAAATCAAATAAGCACCCAAATGGGTGCTTATTTTTTGTAGTTAGATGTAGAAATTATTTCTCTACAATTGCAACTACACCTTCACCGCCAGCAGTACAGATAGAGATTAATGCGCGGCCTGAACCTTTTTGATTAATCAATTTAGCAGCAGTTGCCAAGATACGGCCACCAGTTGCAGCAAATGGATGGCCCGCACCTAAAGATGAGCCATTTACGTTAAGTTTAGAGCGGTCAATTGAACCTAAAGGTGCATCTAAACCAAGACGTTCTTTACAGAATTTTTCGTCTTCCCATGCTTTAAGGGTAGACAATACTTGAGATGCGAACGCTTCATGGATTTCGTAGAAATCAAAATCTTGAAGTTTAAGATTAGCGCGCTTAAGCATACGAGGTACTGCATAAGCAGGAGCCATCAATAAGCCTTCTTTAGGACCATTTTTACCAATGAAGTCCACAGCAGCGGTTTCAGAGAAAGAAAGGTAAGCTAAAACTTCATGACCGTTTTCTTTTGCCCATTCTTCAGAAGCAAGTAACACAACAGATGCACCATCAGTCAACGGAGTTGAGTTACCAGCTGTCATTGTTGCAGTTTCGCCTTTACCGAAAACAGGCTTTAATTTAGCAAGTTTTTCAACTGTGCTGTCTGCACGTAAGTTGTTGTCACGGTTAAGACCTAAGAATGGAGTGATTAAGTCATCAAAGAAACCGCGCTCATAAGCAGCAGCAAGTTTTTGATGGCTGCTTGCAGCGAGTTCGTCTTGAGCTTCGCGAGTAATACCCCATTCTAATGCAGTAATTGCTTGGTGTTCACCCATTGAAAGGCCAGTACGTGGTTCACCATTGCTTGGCGCATCAAGAAGCTTTTTAAAATCAATTTTTGTTAATGCTTTAAGACGGTCTTTACCAGTTTTAGCAACATTGAGCTCAAGTAAAACTTTACGTAAGCCATCACCAACAGCGATTGGGGCATCAGAAGTGGTGTCTACACCGCCTGCAATACCTACATCAATTTGACCAAGCGCAATTTTGTTAGCAACAACAAAAGCAGCTTGTAAACCTGTACCACAAGCAATCTGAATGTCGTAAGCTGGAGTTTCAGGAGCAAGATCAGTGCTCAATACAACTTCACGAGTCATATTAAAGTCACGGCTGTGTTTTAAAACAGCACCAGCAACGACTTCACCAATACGCTTACCTTGTAAGTTAAAGCGCTCAACCAAACCATTCAGTGCTGCTGTCAGCATGTCAGAATTCGATGCTTTAAAATAAGCAGTATTTGAACGTGCAAATGGAATGCGGTTGCCACCAATAATTGCAACGCGGCGAACAGTGTTTTGGCTCATGGTTTTATCCTGTTGAACAGAAGTTTTGGTTTTTGTTGCTTTTGGTGCTGCAGCTACATTAGAAGATGTAGAAGGGGGTGCAGAAGCAGCGCTCTTATTACGAGGGCTTCGTGCAGGTGCAGTCGTTGAACGAGTACGTGTCGTTTTTTGTGTATTAGTTGCTGCTTTAGGAGTAGTGCTGTTACGCTTAGCCGTGTTAGAAGCCGACTTTGATGTATTTGACACTTTTTCCTGAGCAGAATTCTCGACTGCTGGATTTTCTTGAGTTGTTTTGCTCATAAGGCTTTTCCAAGCATATTAACGATATTCTTATACGCTACCTTAACACAATTCAAATAGACCTGTATTGACTAGAATGACATTGTAGATAGCATTCAGGTCAAGACATCAAAAGATCAACTCAAGTATGATTTGGGATGACTCTAATGAACGACTGCTTTCATACTGTTTCTCCGCATTTCCTAACATAATGAAGCCTGTCGTAGAAAATTCATTTCTTTGAGAGATAATAATCATGACTGATCAATACCAAGCATTTACACAATCTCCTATTGGTAAATTTGTTGTTAAAAATCTGGGTTTACCATCACCAGTTGCATTAGAGCGTTTTGAAAGTGCTCAGCCAGTAGTGAATGGTGCAGTATTGGTTGGCGCGGCGCCGTCAAGTGTATTGTCTGGCGCGATTGCACAAGTACTTAGCAATATTCATGCAGATAGTTATGTTGGCAATAATGTTGCACTACAACAAGACGCTGCAAAAGTTGGTTTAAATTTACGCCCATTCAATGCAGGCGACAAAGAATCAAAATTCAAAGCAGTAGTATTTGATGCTTCTGGTATTCAAAACTCAGAACAGTTAAATGAGCTTTATAAATTCTTTAACCCGATTGCACGTCAAGTTGCGACTTCTGGGCGTGTTATTGTGATTGGTACAACACCTGAAACTGCAAAAACTGTAAAACAGGCGATTGCTCAGCGTGCTCTTGAAGGTTTTATCAAGTCTGTAGGTAAAGAATTTAAAAAGGGTATTACTGCTCAAGTTGTATATGTAGATGAAGGTGCTGCTGCGAACCTTGAATCAACTTTACGCTTCTTACTTTCTCCGCGTTCGGCTTATGTATCTGGTCAAGTTGTTCGTGTTTCTAAAGCAGACGTCGTTGATGCTGATTGGGCAAAACCACTTGCTGGTAAAACTGCATTAGTAACCGGTGCAAGCCGTGGTATTGGTGAGGCAATTGCACATGTATTGGCGCGTGATGGTGCTCATGTCATTTGTCTAGATGTACCTCAGCAGCAAGCTGATCTTGACCGTGTAGCAGCTGACATTGGCGGTTCTACATTGGCAATTGACATTACAGCTGCCGATGCTGGCGAAAAAATTAAAACTGCTGCTGCAAAACAAGGCGGTTTAGATATTATCGTCCATAATGCGGGTATTACTCGTGACAAGACTTTGGCAAATATGAAGCCTGAGCTTTGGGACTTGGTAATTAACATTAACTTGTCTGCTGCTGAACGTGTAAATGACTACTTGTTAGAAAACGATGGTCTAAATGCAAATGGCCGTATTGTTTGCGTATCATCAATTAGTGGTATTGCAGGTAACCTTGGTCAAACGAACTATGCTGCATCTAAAGCAGGTGTGATTGGTTTAGTTAAATTTACTGCACCTATTCTAAAAAATGGGATTACCATTAACGCAGTAGCTCCTGGTTTTATTGAGACACAAATGACTGCTGCGATTCCATTTGCAATTCGTGAAGCTGGTCGTCGTATGAACTCTATGCAACAAGGCGGTTTACCTGTTGATGTAGCAGAAACGATTGCATGGTTTGCATCAACTGCATCTACAGGCGTAAATGGCAACGTGGTACGTGTGTGTGGTCAAAGCTTGTTAGGCGCTTAAGCACTCTTAGCTAAAAAATAGGGGGTGCTTGGGCATCCCTTTTTCATTAAAGAATCTATAAATTATAAAAGGTTAGGTATGAATACTCGTCATTTTAGCCAGCTACCAAAAGCGGCATTGGCTTATCCAAAAGTTGTGCAAGGTTTAATCTTTAAAAAGCCTAAAGGGCCAAAAATCTTGCCGCAAGTTGAATATGTTGTTGATAGCCTCGAGATTGATCAACAACATTTAAAAGCTTACAACGAAGTATGTGGCTTTAAAAATAATGGCTTTGTACCTGCGATTTATTTGGCTGTGCTTTCTCAAAGTTTGCAAATGCACATGATGACGGCAGAAGCTTTTCCATTTCCGATTTTAGGTTTAGTCCATATTCGTAACCAGATTAAACAAACCAGACCGATTGGTGTAACTGAAAAATTAACCCTGTCATGTAAATTTGGGGAACTAAAACCGCATGATAAAGGTGTTCAGTTTGACTTTATTACCACGGCAAAAGTTGGCAACGAAGTAGTTATGGAAGGCTTAACGACTTATTTATCTCGCCAAAAAGTTGAGAAAAGAGTCGGCGAGAAAGCTAAAGAAGAGCAGGCCCCAGCTTATGTGCCAAAGGCCCAGTGGGATATTTTAGAAAACACAGGCCGCCGTTATGCGAAAGTGTCAGGTGATTTCAACTTAATTCATATTCATGCCATTACTGCAAAAGCATTTGGCTTTAAGCAAGCAATTGCACATGGCATGTGGAGCAAAGCTAAAGCACTAGCGAATCTTGAATTACCAAATGCTTATGAAGCAGATGTGTGGTTTAAGCTGCCAATGTTCTTACCTTCAAAAGTTGAGTTTTTAACTGCCAATGCAGACAAAAAGACTGATTTCTTGATTCGTAATACGAAATCACAAAAACCTCATGTTGCAGGAACTGTAAAAGCATTATAAAAATATCAGCAGCCTGAACAGGTGTTTGGGCTGCTTTTGAGCAAAATAACAAAAAATGCAAGGAACTTCATGTGATTAAAGAGATTTTACTGGCCGATACCCATAACTATCACGGTATTTTAGATGAACGTTTTATTGATTTAGCCCACCAATTTAGCCGTCTTCAAGATGCTAGAACAGGACAAGGTGGAGCTGCATTAGCGGTTTATTTTAGAGGCCAGAAAGTTGTAGATATCTACACCGGTCTAAAATCACAAAATGAAGCATGGCAACCTGACACTTTGGCTGTTTGCTACTCTACAGGTAAGGGTGTACTAGCAACTTTAGCTCACATTGTAGTAAGTGAGGGTTTTTTAGAATACGACAAACCGATTTCGACTTATTGGCCTGAATTTGCACAAAATGGTAAAGAGCAAATGACATTGCGTCATGTGCTAAGCCATCAAAGCGGTATGTTTGATATTCGAAATACTATCGAAAGTGCGAGAGAAATGCTGGACTGGTCACACATGTTAGATGTGGTCGCGGCTGTTAAACCAAGATTTGTCGCGGGAGAGGGCAATGCGTATCAAGCTTTAACATTTGGTTGGCTTGTGGGCGGCGTGCTTGAAAAAGCAACTGATCAATCTTTATATCAGCTCATGCAAAAATATCTGGTCGAACCGTTGCAGTTAGATGGTGCATATTTTGGAACGCCTGCAAGTGAGTTAGATCGTGTAGCACGTCTAATTATTCAACCAAAGCCAGAAAAACCAGCATCCACTCAAGTTGAAAAAGTAAAAAAGCCGCAGCCGCGCAAAAGTTCACTCTCTGAAAAAATGATTACGTGGACTGGACAAGACCCGCAAGATTTTCAGGATGCTATGATTCCAAAAGGAATGAAGCACTTTAGTTTCTTTAGTGATGAAGGGTTGCAAGCTGTTATTCCGGCAGCAAATGGGACATTTACTGCAAGTAGCCTTGCCAAAATTTATGCGATGCTGGCAAATCACGGCGAATGGGATGGACAACAACTGATTCGCCCAGAAGTATTTAAAGAATTGAGCACCATCCAAAGTTATGCACGTGATCGTGTTATGCCAATTCCAATGAATTGGCGTTTAGGTTATCACCGTATTATTACCATGGGTAAGCGTGCTAAAAATGGTTTTGGGCATATTGGCTATAATGGCTCAGGTGCATGGTGTGACCCTGAACGTGATCTTAGCTTTGCTTATACCCATAACTTTCAGATTGGGTCAATAACGGGTGACTATCGTTTGTGGGGGCTTACTCAAGAAGCTTTACGTTGCACCGACCAAATTTTAAAAGGCCGAAAAGGCTGGTTCTAAATTCTGTACTTTCAAAAATGCTGGTATTTGAATAAATGCCAGCTCTACGCTTATAACAATTCTAAGCGAATAATCGCTTCGGTATGACGTTTAAAATCTTCTTCAGCTAAACCTTGTAATCCAAGTTTATAAATACCTTCTAGACCGCATACAAAAGCAATCAAACGCCAAGCAATGTCTGTTGAGTTAGATAGAGTTTTAAACTCACCGTCTTTTTTGCCGCGTTCAATGGCTTGAACAATCGTTTGATGCCAGCTTTGCATGGCCAAGTTATAAGCTTTTTGTATTTCTATATCTTGTTCAATCAAGAGTTCAGCTTCATTCCATAATCGTAAGTAAGGTTGAAGTCTGTCTATGTTTTCCGCACCTAACAAGATAAAGAGCCTTTGAAATTGGCTAGTGGTTTGTAGGGTTTGTTCAATTTCATCCAGCTGTTCCATAAGCTTTAAAAAAGCTTCAGCTTTTAAATGAGATGCCGACGAAAAGTGATGATGAACTTGTCCAGTAGAGGTTTGGGCTTCACTTGCGATTCTACGTACCGTCATGGCTGTAAAACCTTCAGCCAAAGCAACTTGCATGGCAGCTTGCAGAATCATTTCTCTGCGTTGATCACGATTAAGATAGGCCATGTTTATTTCACCTGACTGAATTCGAGACAAACTACATTAAAATTTAAAGTTGGACAAGTGTCCAATTGCGTATATAATAACCGTAATTTGAACACATGTCCAAGTTTTGGATATCGAAGAGCGTTATGCAAAAGAAATGGTTAATTCTGACAATCATCGTCCTTATTTATTTGCCGGTTACAATTGATGCAACAGTGATGCATGTTGCAACACCATCTTTAAGTGCAGCATTGAATTTAACTGCCAATCAGCTTTTATGGATCATTGATATTTATTCACTGATTATGGCAGGTTTGATTTTGCCGATGGGTGCACTCGGTGACCGTATTGGCTTTAAAAAATTATTATTTATTGGAACTGCAATTTTTGGAGTCGGTTCACTGGCAGCTGCTTTTTCACCAACAGCCTATGCCTTAATTGCTTCCCGTGCTCTTTTAGGGCTAGGGGCAGCCATGCTTATTCCAGCAACTTTATCGGGAATTCGAAATGCTTTTACCGAAGAAAAGCAAAGGAATTTTGCACTTGGCCTTTGGTCGACAGTAGGGGGCGGTGGTGCCGCTTTTGGTCCATTAGTGGGTGGTTTTTTACTAGAGCATTTCCATTGGGGAGCAGTATTCCTCATCAACATCCCAATTATTTTGGTTGTTCTGGTCATGATTGTCATGATCATTCCTAAGCAGGAAGAGAAAACCGACCAGCCAATTAATTTAGGCCAAGCTTTAGTGTTGGTTGTGGCGATTTTAAGTCTGATCTATTCAATCAAATCGGCCATGTACAACTTCTCAGTACTTACAGTCGTGATGTTTGTAGTTGGAACAAGTGCTTTAATTCACTTTATTCGTAGCCAAAAAAGAAGTGCGACTCCAATGATTGATTTGGAGTTGTTTAAACATCCAGTCATTTCTACCAGTATTGTTATGGCCGTTGTTTCAATGATTGCTTTGGTCGGCTTTGAATTACTCTTGTCTCAAGAATTGCAGTTTGTGCATGGTTTTTCTCCATTACAAGCAGCCATGTTTATTATTCCATTTATGATTGCAATTAGTTTAGGTGGTCCATTGGCAGGAATCTGTTTAAATAAATGGGGACTTAGACTTGTATCTACTGTTGGGATTTTAATAAGTGGCTTTAGTCTATGGGGGCTTGCCCAGCTTAACTTTTCGACCGATCACTTTTTAGCATGGACGTGTATGGTCTTTTTAGGTTTTAGTATTGAGATTGCTTTACTGGCTTCTACTGCTGCGATTATGTCTTCTGTACCACCAAACAAAGCAAGTGCAGCAGGTGCGATTGAAGGGATGGCCTATGAGTTGGGTGCTGGTTTAGGTGTCGCTATTTTTGGTCTAATGTTGTCTTGGTTTTATAGTCGCTCAATTATTTTGCCAGAAGAGCTTCCGACGAACTTAATTGAAAAAGCGAGTATTTCGATTGGTGAAACCATGCAATTGGCTTCTAACATTGAAAGTCCTTTGGGAGGACAATTAGTTGCAGTTGCTCAGCAAGCTTTTAGCTATGCACATAGTTGGGTACTTACAATCTCAGCCATTTGTTTCTTCCTTTTAACTGTATTTGTCTGGTTTAGTTTTCCAAAGAAAGTGAGTTAATGATCTAAACAAGCTTAACAGTCATGGAAAAAGAGAGAAAAATTTCTCTCTTTTTCTTGTTATAAATATAATTTTTAAATACACATAAATTGATAAAGCTTTCTTCATCTCAGAATATTATTAGTTATTTAGTTCTCATAAAAAAATTATTATTTAATAAGTTTCATATTTTTATTTCAAAATGATTCAGTGATCATGTAATTGAAATTTAATAAAAAATTAATTGATCAAAAATTGACTATAAAAAAATGGTTTGTTAATCTGCTACTCGAAAAATCTAAAAACAAATAAAAGAGGCTGCTGTGAATTTAAAATTAAAAACATCATTCATTATCGGAGCAATTGTTGCATCTTCACTTGTATATGCCGCAACTGTACTTTCACCCAATCAGAATAATAATAGTGGATCAATTCCATCTGGTTATTCAGATTTAGAATTTTCTTTAGCAAATGGGAATTGGGTCAAAAATCTCTCTTTACCAGCAAGTGCTAATAATTTAGACAAAATTACAATTCGCTCTAGTGCGGCTTATAGTAGTTATTTAGATACTTCTAATACGAATATTCCGTTAGAAGTGTTGAAGATAAATAGCGGGGATGTTTACCAATTCATCTTTAATACCGCTCAAAAGAAATGGATTGCTCAGTTGGCGACAGTGAGTCCTACGAATGGTGCTAACTATGAGGTTGTACCGTTAACGACTGCATCCATACAAAAAGTACTCATTCAAAATGACAAATGGGCACAAACCATTGCATTACCGAGTGATGTACGTGATGGAACAACTGTACAAGTTGTTTCTACAGCAAGTGCAAGCTCGGATATTGATAAAACAAATTTACTATTCCCGAGCAGTTTTTCATTAAAAAATGGATCTGAATATTGGTTTAAATATTATTCTGCTTTAGGAAAATGGGTGCCAGAATATATTAAACCGCAGAAGTTAAATGTTCAGCAAATTGGAACCTCTTTAGCAGTTGTAAATAGTCCACTTACAGAAGTTTCATTTGGGGATGGGAACTGGGTATCCAATTTCACTCTACCAGCGACTGCAAATGATCGGGATAGAATTGTTATTAAATCTACGGCGACTTGGTCTGCAAAAATTAATAATACCAATATTAATAGCCAAGCGACTTTAACGCTAAAAACAGGCGATCAATATGAGTTTATGTATGTCAGTGATAAAGGATATTGGCAGCTGATCTCTTCACCAACGAAGGTGATTGATTCATCGGCAACAATTCCTGCAATTTTACCGAATATGACTCAACCCGCTTTAAAGGTAAAACTTTCTACCTCAAATTGGCAGCCAACCTTGCAACTACCAGTTAAAGCTCAAGTCGGGGATAAGGTGGTTATTGCGTCAAATGCATCGGCTGATACCTATATTAATGCTGCCAATGGTTTGTCTGCGACCATTAAAAATGGTGAAAATCGCCGTTTTATTTACACTGCTCAAGGCTGGTCAGTAGATAGCTATACAATTGATATGTTGTTGGTTTCTAGTCCAGAAGTAAATTCAATTTTAGGAGAGAGCGCTGCAAAACTTAGAATGATTGAAGGCGTAAATTTAACGAATTTAACTGCTGAAAATTCAAATGCTCGTTTTTACTTAAGAGATGTGGGCTATTTAACTTATAAAATACCTGCTGCAACTTTAAAAGAAGCGATTTCTTTTGGACGCGATGACACGACCGTACAAAATGAGCGTAAACGCGTATTGGCTGATGGCGTCTATTATCAAGGCAATGAACCAGGCGATGGTGGTTGTGGCTGGGCATGGATTAATGCATCTTCATATAACATGATTGGTGCAAATGATATTGCGGGTTGTTCTTTTGCTGCGATGCGCCATGAGGTGGGACATAATCTTGGTCTATACCATAATGGTTCAACCAATATTGGTTCAGGGTTTGCCCATCCTTTAGGAAGTACTGCGATGGGAGGTAATAATATTAATTTTTACTCTAGCCCATACTTATATAACCCTAAATATGGTGTCCGTTTGGGCGTAGAAGGAAAAATTGATGCGGTGAGTGTTATTAACCTAAATGCACAGAAAATTTCTCTATATAACTAATCTCTATTCTTAGCCATAACTAATGAAAAAAAATAAATTGTTAATAGGAACTGCTATCGCTTGTTTAGCGCTAGCAGTTCTCATCTGGCTTGCATTTTCACAGCAAAGTTCTTCTGCTTTAACGTCATCTACAGATAGCCAGAAAAGTGAAGTTAGCTTAAAGCGAGTTGAAGGTCAGAATGGTCTTGCTCGTCAAAATACAATGAATCTGAACCCATCAGAGAAAGAAAGGTTATCTAAGCAACAAATTGTTTTTAATGAGATAGAAAAAGATCAGTTGCCTTCTAATGTTAATTTTCCACTGATTAAAAATAGACAAGGTATGGTGATTAAGTATGATCCAAACGTGATTGAACTCAAAAAAGTAGGTGATACTGTTGAGTTTCAAATGTTGGAATATGGAATTAACCGCACAGGAAAAATTGTAGAGATTGAACCTGTTGATCAAGATATTGTTCGGTGGACAGGGAAATTTGATCAGGGAGATCCAAATCAGAATTTCTTTACCATTACTCAAAGTCAAAAAGACCACTATACGATCATGCAAATTTTTACCGAGAAAGGAAATTATTCGGCTGAAATTAAAGATGGGGTTGGGCTGGTACAAACGATGGATGATGGAGTCACTGATCACGAGTTACATCATGATCACCCTTAGTCAAATAAATGGTTCAGATGAGAAAAGAGTATAGTTCGCAGTTTATCTGTACGGATATGAGCTTTATGCGTTCACTCTCTTTTAAAAACAAAGTATGCTTATGCCTGTAACAAGGAGCATACATGTATCAAGTACTTGCTAGAAAATACCGTCCACGTAATTTCAATGAGTTAGTGGGGCAAAACCATGTTTCTCGTGCATTAAGCAGTGCATTGGAACGCGGTCGTCTACACCATGCTTATTTATTTACAGGAACGCGTGGTGTGGGGAAGACCACAATTGCACGTATTTTAGCCAAGTGTTTAAACTGTGAAACAGGTGTAACCTCTACACCATGTGAAGTCTGTGCAACTTGTAAAGCGGTAAACGAAGGCCGTTTTATTGATCTGATTGAAATTGATGCTGCTTCAAGAACAAAAGTAGAGGATACGCGTGAACTTTTAGACAACGTTCCATATGCGCCAACGCAAGGTCGTTTTAAAGTTTACCTGATTGACGAAGTACATATGTTATCTACGCATTCCTTTAATGCGTTATTAAAAACATTAGAAGAACCACCGGAACACGTTAAATTTTTATTTGCAACGACTGATCCGCAAAAGCTACCAATTACGGTTATTTCACGTTGTTTGCAATTTACATTGCGCCCTTTAGCTGTTGATGAAATTACAAAGCATCTTGGCGCAATTCTTGAAAAAGAACAGATTGTTTCTGACCAAGATGCAATTTGGCAAATTGCCGAATCTGCTCAAGGTTCATTGCGTGATGCATTATCTTTAACTGACCAAGCAATTGCGTATGGTCAGGGTGCTGTACAGCATCAAGATGTTAAAGAAATGCTCGGTCTAATTGACCGCACCATTATTTATGATTTGATTTTAGCGATTCACCAGAACCAACGTGAAAAAGTGAGTCAGCTTTTATTGCAATTTAGACATCAAGCGCTTGATGTTTCACTTGTACTTGATCAGTTGATTTCGACATTGCATGAATTGGCAATTTTGCAATATCTGCCTGATTTGAGTTTGAAATATAGCGATGAAATCAATCGCAAAATTATGCAACTGTCCAAGCTAATTTCTGCTCAAGATTTACAACTGTATTATCAAATTGCATGTAAAGGGCGATCTGACCTACAACTTGCCGTGACGCAAGAACAAGGTTTTGAAATGTGCATTTTACACTTATTGGCATTCCGTCCTTTAGCGCCAAATGAAATTGTAGTGTCAGAGCCTGTTCAACAAAATCAGCAAGTTGTGATGAATCCCCAAGTTCAGCAAACAGCTCAAGATATTGCTCCTGTAAGTGCTGTGCAGCCAGTTGAAGTTATTAGTCAACCCGCTATGGTTGAACCTGAACCTGAACCTGAACCTGAACCTGAACCTGAACCTGAACCTGAACCTGAACCTGAACCTGAACCTGAACCTCAGTCTAATCAGGATTTAATGGTATTTGACCCAAATCATCATGAGTTAATCGGATTTGAGTCAGCATCTGTTCAAGAAACAAGTAATGTTTTGGAGGAAGATTTTATTCCGGTACCAGAACAAAAGTCAGTACAAGTTCAGGCTGAAACCCAAGCCAAAAATATTGAACCTGAACCAGCTTTTACTGCTGAGCCTATAGGTTTATTTGAAGCACCTAGCACTGATTTTTCACTTGCCCAAGATACGCCCGTTACTAATGATTTAGCCTTAGAAGCTGTTGTCGAGCAACCGTTACTGGTGGAAACCCCAGAGGTGATTGAGAAGATTGAAGTTGTAAAAGAAGTTAGTGCAACTGATAACGGGCAGCTTATGCCTCAAGACATTTTGAAGCTAACTACGCAAACCTTAGAAGGCGAGTGGACACTAGCAAAATGGGAATATTGGTTTAGAACTAGTCAACTCTCTCCAGCCGTTCAAGAGCTTGCTCAGCATGGCGTGATGACAGGTCAAATTGGTGGCAATACAGTTTTCCATATTCCTCAAGAATATGAAAATATGTTGACTCAATTACAACAAGGTCTTATTGATGCATTAAATGAGCAATGGCCTGATACTCAATTTACAGTTGAATATGGCGCTGTAAATACGGCTACACCATATATCATTCAAAGTGCGCGTAAAGAAAAAGCCTTTCAACGAGCAGCTGAGTTATTACAACAACAGCCAGTCATTAAAAGCCTCCTAGAGACCTTTGATGGCGAATTACAAAATATTCAATTAAAGCCTTAACTTTTTAGTCCTGTGATGAGCTTGGAAATTATACAATTCCATGCTTTTTCACGGGATTGAAACATTCAGGTCACGTCACTGTCATTGTACTTTTCTATGTTAGCCATTTTAGATTTTAAATGGATTGTACATAGACATGAAAAGGCAATACGCAGGAATAACTTCTTTTAAATATTCATATTTTTTATTGATCAGTGCACTTTTTCTGAGCGGCTGTAACGACTCATCAAATGATAATTCAAATGCACCAGACACAGGTAAAAAGCCTGTAATGCGCTGCGCTCCTTAAACTTAAATAATAAAAAGAACCTGATCATGATTACACGTCGTAAATTTTTAAATTACTCTTTAAATATGGGCTTTGGTGCTGCGGCATTGGCGGCTTTCCCATCTAGTATTCAAAAAGCTTTGGCAATTCCTGCAAACAATAAAACAGGCACAATTCAAGATGTCGAACACGTTATTATTTTAATGCAGGAAAACCGATCTTTTGACCATTATTTTGGAACATTAAAAGGTGTTCGAGGTTTTGCTGATCGTTTTACGATTCCTCTCCCGAGTGGCCGCCGTGTATGGGAGCAACTCAGAAGTAATGGGCAAGTTTTAACGCCTTTTCACTTAGATGGCACAGCCAATAATGCACAGCGAGCAGATGGCACGCCACATACGTGGAATGACAGTCAGTTAGCATGGGACAATGGACGTATGGCGAATTGGCCAGCCCATAAAACTGATATATCCATGGGTTATTTTAAAGAAAAAGAAATTCCATATCAGTTTGCGCTTGCAAATGCATTTACGATTTGTGATGCCTACCATTGTTCTATGCACACTGGAACAGATGCAAACCGGTCTTTTCACTTAACAGGCACGAATGGGGCAACACCAACCAAGCATTCATTTGTAAATAATGAATGGGACTGGATTGATGGTAATCCAGCCACGGCAGATCGTGGTTATACGTGGATGACCTATGCCGAGCGTTTGGAAGAAGCAGGAGTAAACTGGATTTGTTATCAAAATATGCCAGATGAATGGGGCGATAATATGCTTGGTGCATTCCGTTCATTTAGAAAGGCAAATATCGCATCTGGTTATCCGGTTGCAAGTGGTGGTGAACCGAACAAACCCTATGCCGATACTGGTCAAAAATTACCGTATAAAGCTTATGACGCTGCGACTGATAATGCCAAAAATCCATTATATAAGGGCATCGCAAATACTTTACCTGGCAATAAACCTGAAGAATATCTCGATGCTTTTAAACGAGACATTCGTGAAGGTAAATTGCCGCAAGTCTCTTGGATTAACGCACCATCAATTTATTGTGAACATCCAGACCCTTCAAGCCCAGTTCAAGGGGCGTGGTTTATTCAAGAAATTATTGATGCATTAACTGCTGTGCCAGAGGTTTGGAGTAAAACAGCACTGATTATCAATTTTGATGAAAATGATGGCTATTTTGACCACGTACCATCACCATCTGCGCCATCTCGACTTAAAAATGGTCAATACGCAGGGAAATCAACATTAAGCAGTGCCGACATGCAGGATGAGTATTTTGACCACGCAGCACCAGAGGGGAGCCATTCTCAGCCTACACCTGATGGGCGTGTTTATGGGCCAGGGCCTCGTGTTCCATTATACGTGATTTCTCCATGGAGCCGTGGTGGTTGGGTCAACTCTCAAGTTTTTGACCATACGTCCGTGCTTATGTTTTTAGAAAAACGATTTGGTGTAAAAGAGCCGAATATTAGTCCATACCGCCGTGCAGTGTGTGGTGATTTAACCAGCGCATTTAATTTTAAAACTCCAAATGCCGATGTTTTACCGCAGCTCAATGGAAAGCAAACACGTTTACAGGCAGATGAATTAAGAGAAAATCAAGAGGCTTTACCTGCTGTTCCAGTACCAACAGATAGCAAGTTGCCGATTCAGCAAAGTGGTATACGTCTGTCACGAGCATTGCCTTATGAGTTGCATACCAGTGCGCGTTGTAAAGCGGATGGAAAGGTACAATTGATTTTCTCTAATACAGGTCAGCAAGCGGCGGTTTTTCATGTATATGACAAGCTCAATCTAGACCGTATTCCAAAGCGTTATATTGTCGAGCCGAATAAAACCTTAGATGATGAATGGGATGCTTTAAAAGATAACTTAGGTCGCTATGATTTATGGGTGTTAGGCCCAAATGGTTATCATCGTCATTTTAAAGGAGATACTCAACGTATTGTCGATAGTGGAATTAAACCTGAAATTCGAGTGTGTTATGACATCGCTAATGGTGATGTCTATGTAGAGCTTATGAATGACGGGGCTAAGGATGCAATATTAACGGTAAAACCGTGTGCATATCGACAAGACGCACCGTTACAACTTACCGTAAAAGCGGGGCAAGTCGTTAAACAACACTGGGCTTTGGCTGATGTAGGGCATTGGTACGATTTTGAGATCACATGCCAAAGTGATGTGTCTTATTACCGACGCTTTGCTGGTCGGGTTGAAACAGGTGAGGACTCATTTAGTGATCCAGCAATGGTCTAAATAATGAAGAGGCAAAAAGAGCAGCTCATTTTCTTTTGCCTCATTTTTTATAATAAAAATTTCTCTAAAACATTACGAGTAGACTCAGAAATTGGAACCGTTTTTCGGGTTTCACGGTCAACAAACACATGCACAAAATGTCCTTGAGCTGAAGCTTGTTCTTGGCCTTGTTTAAAGATGGCCAGTTCATAGTGCAGTGAAGTGGTACCGATTTTACCAATCGCAACACCTACCTGAATAATTTCGGGAAAAGATAATTCCTGAAAAAAACTACAAGCTGAATCGACCACTAAGCCAATTGATTGTGATTGATGAATATCAAAACCTGTTTTTTGAATGAGTAAGGCATTTGCTGCCGTATCAAAATAGCTATAATAAGTCACATTATTCACATGACCATAGATATCGTTATCTGCCCAGCGCGTTTGAATGTCTAAAAAGAACTTAAATTGATCGTGGGTTTTTAAAACTGGTTTAGTCATTAATGAATCGCCTGATAAATTGCCAAAGCGGCAGCTTCTGTCATGTCACGAGGGTTATTTTGTAGCAAGCGAGTTTGTAGCATGGCATCTTGAGCAAGCTTAGGTAGACTAGACTCTTCAATATTCAAATCTCTCAGCTTTAAGACCAAACCACTACGATCTAAATGATTCTGCATATGGTCAATAAACAGATCACACAAACCATCTGTGCTGCCATTGCTATATGGATCTAGCCATTGCATCAGTTCCGCATAGTATTTTTTTGCATTTGGTGCATTAAATTTTAATACTTCAACCAACACTAAGGCATTGGTGTGACCATGCGATAAATGAAAATGTCCGCCAAGTGGGTAAGCTAAAGCATGTACAGCAGCAACGGGTGAATTTGCAAATGCTTGACCTGCAAGCATCGAGGCGAACAGCATGTTTTGACGTGCTTCTAAATCATTACCATCTTTTAGAACTTTCGGTAAGTTATGGTTTAACAACTTCAAAGCATTCTTAGCTAAAATATCGGTGTATATATTCTTCTTGTGTTTAGAGGTATATGCCTCAATGGCATGCACCATCGCATCAATGCCTGTTGCAGCAGTAATGTGAGCTGGTAAATTTTCAGTAAACGTGGCATCTAAAATAGCGGTATCTGCATACAGTACCGGAGAGACAATCCCCATTTTTGTTGTCTCGCCCGTGGTCACAATTGAAATTGGAGTGACTTCCGAGCCTGTACCAGCTGTCGTTGGAATTAAGATAAGCGGAAGGCGAGCAGTGGTTACTTGGTTTACGCCATACATATCTTGCAAATTTTGAGTTTGGTCGGGGTGCGCGAGCAGAGCAATTACTTTTGCAACATCTAAAGAACTACCACCGCCAAAACCAATAATGGCATCTACATTTTGCTGTTTTGCATAATTAGCTGCATCTAATACCACTTGTTCAGGCGGATCAGCTTGCACATCGGCATAGATGACATATTCAATATTAAGCGTATCTAAAATTTGAATGATGGGAAGATGTAATTGATTTTTGATCATGCCTGCATCGGTGACGAGTAATAACTTACGGTAAGCTTTTGATGACAAAACATTCTGTAATTCTTGTATAGAGCCTAAGCCTGAGATGATATTTGGAACGGTTTGAAATTGAAAATGGCTCATATACGTTATTTCCTTATTTTTGAACATTATTGTAGAAGGGTTCTTTAGGATTCATCTTTAAGTAACTTAGCATAAGACACTTTAAAATAAAGTAGTTCTGAAGTGATTATGTTGAGTGTTGTATGAGATAAGCACTACTTTCATATAGTAGGAGGGGGAAGGTAGGCGGAGATCACGCAAGGTATTTAAACGTTTATGGAAAGGTGGGCTTTTTGTTATTTATACTGTTTGGTAGATTTTCCTGAAGACTACTAATTCATATAATGCCCTAACAATTTATAATTTTATTCGGTTCAAAAGTGAAAATTTCTAAAACTGTACTTAGTCTTATTGGATGTTCTTGTTTAATGTTTAGCTCAGCAGCAATGGCGAAAACCAGCTCTAGCATCTATTCACCTAAAAATGGTGTAATTTGTGATAAATATATCTGCGCTGACAAGAAAGGTGTATCTAAAAAACTTACAGCCAAATACTTAGGAACTAACAAAGCGAACAAAGCATTCTCTCAAGGTGATTTTGATACTTCTGCATTCACACTTTCAAATGGTGTGTTCTGTGATACCAAAACAAAACTATGCCATGTTGATCGATACTTTGAAAATGGACATCGTAGTAAAATTGATAGAACTATGACAGATAAGCTTTTTAAAAATAAATGATTTTTATCCAAGTTTTACTTAAAAGCCCATAATATTGGGCTTTTTTACATCTGAATAAAAAGTGAAATGAACAAAAAAAAATAATATAAAAAAGTTATTCCTCTGTGGGAAAGCCCTCTGATGAGGGCTTTATTATTTTCTTGAAAATTAGAAGATCAGATCGTTTGTCGACTGATTTATCAACTTTTAATCTATTGATAAACATTATTTTCCTTTTCAAGCCATGTGAGTTTTGACAAAATGCAACACGTCACAATGGTCAATTCAATTCTGACAATAATTTATAGTTTTGTTAGGATTTTGCATGCACCATATTTATTTCTATGTAATTCAAATATTTGGAAGTAATTTCTAATGGAAACACAATATAAGGTGTTATGTGTCTGTTTAGGAAATATTTGCCGTTCTCCCACGGCTGAAGTGGTTTTTAGACATTATTGTGAAGCACATCAACTCAATATATTTGTCGATTCTGCTGGAACGAGTAATTATCATCCAAACAAAGTACCAGATCAGCGAAGTCAGCTGCACGCTAAAAAAAGAGGTTATGATTTATCTTCTTTACGTGCAAGACAGCTTTCAACTCAAGACTTTTTAGAATTTGACTTGATTTTGGCAATGGATCATCAAAACTTTGATGATATTCATGACATGCTACAAAGTGCGGTTTCTCAGTTTGGCACTCATCAAATTCGGGCAAAAGTAGCTTTAATGAGCGAGCATGATTCTGAATATCCACAACAAGCCTTGCCTGACCCTTATTATGGCGGTGCTGATGGCTTTGAACGTGTACTCAATCAATGCGAGTCCAGTAGTTTGGCGTGGATAAATATTTTAAAAAAACAATTGAATGTTTAAGAATAGGTTTTTCAATACGATGCAAATTCAAAATCATGTACAGCTTAAGCCATTCAATACTTTGAGTTTAGATGCAACAGTATCTCACTACACCAAAGTCCAAACTATTCAGGATATTGAGGACGCTTTGGGTTTTGCTGAGCAGCATAATTTAAATGTACTTGTACTATCGGGCGGTAGCAATATGCTACTGCCGCAACAGATCAATGCGTTGGTTATTCATCTAGATATTCAAGGTATCGAAGTTTTATCGAACGATGATGATTTTGTTCGAGTTAATGTCGGTGCAGGCCAAGTCTGGCATGATTTCGTTTTATACAGTACTCAACAAAATTGGTTTGGCTTGCAAAATCTCGCACTTATTCCAGGCTTAGTCGGTGCTTCACCAGTACAAAATATTGGTGCTTATGGAGTAGAGGTAGGTGAGTTTATTGAGTCGGTACAAGTATATGACCGTAAATTAAAAGAAACTCAGACAATTTTAGAAGCAGACTGCCATTTCGCCTATCGTCATAGCATTTTTAAAGATGATCCGAACCGTTACATCATTACGCATGTGACTTTTAAATTGCTTAAACATCCCCATTTAAAGCTTAACTATGGTGATTTGAAGCAAGCAGTTGGAGATAATCAGACTGCCGAGAACTTACAAAATCAAGTCATTCATATTCGTCAAAGTAAACTCCCTGATCCAAAAGAATATCCAAATGTGGGAAGTTTCTTTAAAAATCCAATAGTTAATTCTCAAGAATTTGAGCGCTTAGTCACACAATTCTCAACAATTCCACATTATCCTCAAGCGAGTGGAAACGTTAAAATTGCAGCAGGATGGTTAATTGATCAAGTGGGTTGGAAAGGTAAACAACTTGATATGGTGGGTATGTTTCACAAACAGGCATTGGTTTTGGTGAATTATGCCAATGCATCTCTTACTGATGTAAAGAAAACTTATCAGGCTGTACAACATGATGTTGATCAGCGTTTCCATATTATGTTAGAACCAGAGCCTGTGCTTTATAACAGTTTAGGTTTAATTGAAAATCATACGGAATAGTTTTATGCCACAAGTACACTTAATGGTACGTTTAGTACAAGTAGTCACCGCGCTATTTTTACTATTGGGCTGTTTCGTGGTTTTTTTATATTCGCCGTTTTATTCAAAATTAATTGTAGCTGGGCTTAATTATTTTGTACCGGTTGATGTTAATCAAGTCGCTGCTGAAAGCCAGAGACAGGCTGCATTAAGTGAGCATGACAATTTAGAACCAGGCTCAAATCTATGGATTGCTCGTCAAGCATATTTAAAGCTGACTGAAAAAGCTTTACGTGAAAAAAAGACAACAGATCTGACCTATCTTCAAGAAAACTATAAGGCTTTACAGCAAATTATTCTCTTAGAAGAAAAGGAGCAAGATTCAGAGGCAGCCGCTTCCGTAACGGTTCCTTTAGTGGTTAAAAACTCAGAAATTGATGCTGCCGATGAAGCAAGTGCTCCTATTGATGAAGCTCTCTTTATTAATAGTTCGGAAAATAAAGCACTTACAGAGCAATATACAGAGTTTTTAGCAAGAAAACCTGTAGTACCCGAGCATCAAAAAGCTGTTAGTGAACCTGAACAGAAAATCGAATATGTGCGTAAAAATCCATTACCAGTGCAACCTAAAAAGTTATCAGAACCTTATGCAATTGTTGTATTGGGTGGCGGATTAACCTTAGATAAAAATGGTAAAGATATTGTGGTTAATGGCTACACGCGCTTACGCTTGGAAAAAACTTTAGAAATTGAAAATCAAAGTCATCTTCCTATTGTGCTTAGCGGTGTTGAAGCGCCTTATATGCAAACTTGGTTAAAAGAGCGCGGTGTGGAAGCAAAACTATTAGAAAAACGTAGTATGAATACTTGTGAAAATACACGATTTAGCTCTCTGTTGCTTCAGAAGAAAGGAGGCGCTCCGACGGTTATGTTGGTTACTGATGAATATCATATGCCGCGTACACGTCGACTATTTGCCTTAAATGGTATAGAAACGATTCCTGTTGTAGCTCCGATGCCAACACCACTTACACGCTGGCAACCAAGTGTACAAAATTACGATCATAGCCGCCGTGCGAATTATGAATTACTTGCGACAATTCGCGACATGTTGTTTGGCTCAAGTGATTGTCGAGAGGTACCTTAATGTCAGATATCCCATTTCTCAATCCTGCCGTATTAAAACAATTAGATTTGCCGGTTCCCAACCGTGATCTTACGCCACAGGTTTTAAGTCCACTCAATTTAAATACATTAGAGGAACCATCGCGAGATTTGCTTGCCTACCGCAAATTGTATGGTTTGCATTTACTTGAATGTGACCATTGGCAGGGTTATGTTCAAATGCCTTTATTTCGCTTACATGTGCAGGTTTTCAAACCTAAAATAGAAAAAATACAAGGTAGCGTCTGTTTGCTACATGGCTATCTTGAGCATAGCGGTATTTATCAGCCTATCATTCGTGAAATTCTTGAACAAGGTTTTAGTGTTATTACCTACGACTTACCAGGGCATGGTTTGAGCAATGGTTCACCAGCAAGTATTCAAAATTTTGATCATTATCAACAAGTTTTGATGGCTGTTTATCAATATGTGAAACATGCAGATCAGTTGCCTAAACCTTGGGTGGGAATTGGACAAAGCACGGGCGGGGCAATTTGGATGCATCATTTATTAGAATATGCTGAAAAACGCCAAGATCCGATTGTAGATAGAGTCTTATTACTTTCTCCTTTGATTCGCCCTGCAAAAACCGCATGGTGGCATAATCCGGTCGGGTTAGGCATTATTCGCCGTATTAAGCGTCAAGTACCAAGACACTTTAGACGTAATAATCATAATCCTGAATTTTTGCGGTTTATTCGCTTAAAAGATCCGTTGCAGCCTCGGATGATGGGGATGGACTGGATTTTGGCAATGTCAAAATGGATGCAAGAAATGGAAGAGCGGCCCGCTTGCCGTATTCCTGTTTGGCTTGCACAAGGTGCTCTCGATCAAACGGTTGACTGGCGTTACAACATTGAATTTATTCGTCGTAAATTTAGGCTTCAAACACTATTAATGCTTGAAGAAGGTTCACATCAATTAATTAATGAACGTGCAGATATACGCGCAGCTTTAACAGGATTGATTCCAGCCTTTTTACATGCGAAACCAAAACATTTTTATTATTAAAAAATAATGCATCTATCCAATAATTCTGGATAGATGCATGACTTAATCTATCTGCTTTATTTTGAATTTTGATAAAGCTGCATAAAGTTCTTATAAACTGAAGATTGTTTTTGTGGACTATACATATTGCGTTCAATCGTTCCTTTATCCGTTTTTATCAAAACGTTTACATTTTGAGCATTTTTAAACTCTTTTAAGAATTGGCTTGGAATAATAAAGAAAGTTGTTGAATGTTTAGGCACTAATCGACTTACATTCGTTTTTTCAGTCGTTTGAGCGGGCTGATAAGTAAATCGCTTCCCATCAATATCAAATATTAACTCGTTAATATCATAAAAGTTATAACTACTACTTAAATGAACATCTACGCGGAGCTGATCTTTTTGATTCTCGTTCCATTTCACGAGCAAACTAGGACATAATTCAGTTGGTAAACAGTTGAGCTGACCAGCTGTCTTTACTACTGTAGGAGCTGTTGCTTTATCTGTACCAAATTGTGTGGTGCTGCAAGCCGTTGTAAGTAGACAAGAACCCAATAAGAGTAGAGATTTCTTCATCATATAAATTCCAAGATAGTATGTTTAATATTATTTATGTTAAGGCCAATAATTTTGACATAAATTAACGTGTAGTTGGGCTTAAAAATACAAATGGTTTTGCAATTTTAAATGAAGAAGTAGCATCACCTGCATAGATATGGCTTTGATCGGGCCCTAAATCAAGTCTACGCGTTTTACCATCTTTAAAATTAATCTTTTTTAAGTCAACCCAAAACACATTTGGTGATAGGGCAGACTCGAAAAAATAGAGCAGCTGTTTATGATCAGCTACAGTTCGCCAACGAGTTGAAGAGATATTAGGTTCTTCTTGAGTATTTAGTCCATAGGGAACAGACGCATTTCGAATCACACTAAATACAGAGGCTTGAGCCTGTTTACTATCATCATTTTTAGGAATTGCATTAATATAAAATGATGCACGTGCAAAGCGATCAGATGCTCGGTTTGTACCAGGGAGCATGATCGTTCCACCAATTTGTTTCCAATATTCGGCAAGTGCGAGTTGCTTATCGAAAGTAGGTGAGTTAGTCATGACTTGATAGCTGCGACTATGGTGAATAATCTGCTTTCCGTCAATATATTCAATAATTGCGCTATCACCTGTTTTGTCAGAAATAGATAAATGCAGGGTGGTAAGCCTTGATTCACCTGGAACATTGTCGGTAACAATGGTGTAAGGTTCTTTTTCTAAGACTTTAACAGCCTCATCTACAGTTGCAAAATTATCGAGTACATATTGTGCCCAAGCAGCAATACTTAATAATGGTTTATTAGATTTTTTTATATCCGGATATTGAGATTCTACTAACCATAAAATATTGGCAACCAATCCAGCTTCATTCATGCCGTCTGTTGTGGAAACTTCATAACCTGTAGCAATCACACTTCCATATTTAGATGTCCATTTTATTGAATTGGAGCCTGCACTACCATCACGAGCAATGCCACTTGGCATAATCCACAAATTTGTACCCGTATCAACTTTCCAGTCCATCGAACGAGCAGTAATAATATGTTGGTTATTACCTAAATATACGGCACGTGTACAAGCAACAGCATAGCTACTTAAACCTACTGCTAGTGCGACAAAAGAAGAGATGAATGTTTTTTTCAACATGATGAGATACCTTCTTGTTATAAGCATTAAAAAATTTTTATTAAATAAAATTAAATTGTGTACGTTATTTATACTTTTATATTAGGTGAAAAATCGATTAAATACAAATTAAAAAGAGAGTGGAATTTAATCAAAAATCACATATTATTTTTAAATATGGAAGAGCATCACACTATGAGTGTAATGCTCAAATTATAGGCTTAATATAAATTAGAAATGATTGGCATCAGCCATATTCCACATTCGATAATAAAAATTATCATCGTCGTTATTAAGTTCAGATTG
Organism: Acinetobacter sp. AOR14_HL; assembly: GCF_027855175.1. Classification (NCBI taxonomy): domain Bacteria; kingdom Pseudomonadati; phylum Pseudomonadota; class Gammaproteobacteria; order Moraxellales; family Moraxellaceae; genus Acinetobacter; species Acinetobacter sp. AOR14_HL. The sequence continues at coordinate 223,129 of NZ_JAKTII010000004.1, forward strand.
TAAAAGTTCACCTTCTTTTAAGAAAAAATGCAATTGAGCATAGTTCTTAATTTCACGGTCGTTTACTCGCTGAGCCAAATGGTGGGCTTTAATATCTGAAGGATGACGTAAACCAGCCGCAGCAATCATTTCTGATAATGCATGCAATGTATTTTTATGAAAATTAAATACCCGTTCTGATTTGGTCGGTACATCAATTGCTTTTTGGCGGTCTTTATCTTGGGTTGCAACACCTACAGGGCATTGGTTAGTGTGACAGCTTTGTGCCTGAATACATCCAACAGCAAACATGAAACCACGTGCCGAGTTAACCCAATCTGCACCTAGTGCAAAAGTACTGGCAATATCGAATGCACTAATGATTTTACCACTCGCACCAATCTTAACTTGATCTCTTAGCCCTGCACCGACAAGCGTGTTATGGACAAAGCGCAAGCCTTCACGTAATGGTGTGCCAATATTATCGCTAAACTCAATTGGTGCTGCACCTGTACCGCCTTCAGAACCATCGACTACAATAAAGTCAGGAACAATTTTTGTTTCAAGCATTGCTTTAACAATACTCATAAATTGCCAAGGCTGACCAATACACAGTTTAAAACCAACTGGTTTCCCGCCAGATAATGTGCGCAACTTCTGTAAGAAATGCATCATTTCAATTGGGGTAGAAAAACTAGAATGCTTTGCAGGAGAAATACAATCATGATCGCGAGAAACGCCGCGGATTTCGGCAATTTCTGCGGTAATTTTATGTTTAGGTAAAATACCGCCGTGGCCTGGTTTAGCACCTTGGGAAAGCTTCAGTTCAATCATCTTGATCTGTGGTAATTGGGATTGTTTGGCAAACTTTTGCTCGTCAAATTTTCCGTCTAGGGTACGGCAACCAAAATAACCACTGGCAATTTGCCAAACAATATCACCGCCATTTTCCAGATGATAAGGGCTTAAACTACCTTCGCCAGTATCATGATAAAACCCACCTAACTGTGCACCTTTATTTAATGCGCGGATTGCATTTGCACTTAAACTACCAAAGCTCATGGCAGAAATGTTCATGATTGATGCACTATAAGGTTGAAGGCATTGTGCATTACCAACCTGAATACGGAAACTCTTTGGATCTGCTGGTGGGCAAGGGCTTATTGAGTGGACAATAAAGCGATAGTTTTCTTGATAAACGTCAATGATTGAACCAAAAGGTTTATCTGCATTTTCATTTTTAGCGCGTTGATAAACTAGACTTCTTTGCATACGAGAAAAAGGTAGAGCATCTTGATCCGCTTCAATAAAGTATTGACGAATTTCTGGGCGTATATCTTCAAACAAAAAACGGAAATGCCCCATAATTGGGTAGTTTCTTAAAATTGAATGTTTATTCTGCAAAACATCATAAAGGCCTAATAAGCTTAGTGCACCTGTGAGTACCCATAAACCGTTAAGTAGAGTATCTGAAATAAAATAATAGATACTATGAGGTGTATATACGGTGCGAAACCATGTAATGCTGAGTGCAGTAAAAATACATAAGAACCAAAGAGAATGGCGTGAAAAGAATGTATTGAGAAATTTATGTCGAATGATTTGTGCTGGACTCGCCATATTGGAACAAATTCCTAATGTTTTACTGGCACATACCTTGCCAAGAAGGAAGTAAAACTACAAGTATGGAATTGTTAGTTTTAGGGGACAAAAAAGAGTACATTCAAAGGTTCGCTTGGTTTAGAAATATATTTTTAAATAGAAAGTATTTTGACTATAAATAATATTTAATCTGAAGCTATTAGAGTTAAGATACGTTGCTAAATTTTTAATTATAAAGTTAATGGATTTTTTAAATGTTTAGTTATGCTGAAAAATATATTTTGTTAAATCAATTTCTAAAAAACTATATATAAACTAAATGTAAATTTAGATTTATTTAAAAATAAGAAAATTATTTGAATGTTATTTTATGTTTTGGAATACTTAATACTGTGCTATTTAATTGTTGTTTGCTAATATAGATAAGATGAAATAATATTTTCAATAGACATTACTATAACTATATAAGATCTAAAAAATATTTAAGGACTGAAATGAATTGGAAACTATTAATATGCTCTATTCTTCTAACGGGAGTCTTTTTCTTAACTTTAATGTTCTATCTAGGTTTTGATCTGGATACTTTCAAAAAGGTAACTCTAATACAAAGTTTATTAGTTGCCGCGGCTATTATATCTGACTCTATGGAACGAAAGAATAATCCTATCTTTCCAGGATATATCATTTATCCCTTACTGGGTGTTTTATTTGTTTTAGGGTTTACGCCTATTCTAGACTTTTTTGCTGAAAGACCTAAAGGATTTCATAGTTGGGATATTAGGAATATGTTTGTGTTCAACTCTAGCAGTGCAGACTATCAATTTAGGGAATTGGCTTGGTATGGCAAAGCCTATATACAATTAGGTTTTGCTATGGTGGGTGGATTTCTCGGCCTGTTTTTTCATTTAATTTTTAGAAATAGTTAAGCTAATGCTACCTTCTTCTGGTAGGTGAAAAGTTGTTTTAATTACTGAAAATTCTTAAAAAATCCTAGAACTGTTATAAGTTACTTAGATTTCTTATTCATAAAATATTGTTTTCTTATTCATTTAAAATATATAGAACAATCAGTAGCTTACTTTTTGTTCTTGTTTTTTTGACCAAAGGTTAAAAAATTATAAATTACTAAAAGTGATGGTAAATTTTAACTAATGAAAAGCTATAATTTTTTTAGTAAAACTAATAAAAACTGAATAAAAGTATCGAAAATTCATATAAAAAGTGTAATAAACCATAAAAATTTTTCTAATTGAGAAATTCATCAGAAGTTGAACTATTAATTGATATTTAAAATGAAACTTATGTTAGTGTTTTTGTTGTTTTTTTGTATTATGCGCGGTCAGTAGAGTAAAAAAATAATGCTTTGAAAAAACAATCAGAAAAGCTAGTGATTGTGTTGGGGAAGGCTAGTTTTTACATCTATTAATTTTATTGGCGTAATGTAAAAAAGGTTTTTAACCATGAAAAAGTCTCTCATTTGTTTATCAGCAATTGCTATAGGTTTAATGTCTATCACTGCCGCAAATGCTGCAACAGCAACAGGCACCCTGACTGTTAAAGCAACAATTACAAATAGCTGTGTATTGAATACTTCAGCTACAGGTACAACAGCTAATGCAGTTTTAGATTTTGGTACTTTAAGTTCTCTTGCTAGCAACGTCGATGCAGATACTACAACGACAGGTGGTACGGCCATCAAAGTTTTATGTAACAACACTGTGCCATGGACTTTGGCTTTTGATGCCGGCAAAAATGCTCAAACGACTCAACGTCGTATGATTGGTGGCGCAACAAGCAACGAATTTATTCCTTACAACCTTTTCTCTGACACTAACCGTGCAACAGCAATTGGTATTGCAACAACTGCATATAGCGGTACTGGTACTGGTGCGCCACAAGCAGTTAACGTCTATGGTCGTATCCCTGCTGGCTCAACTTTGCCAAGCTCAGGTAGCTATGTGGACACTGTAACTGTAACAGTGACTTATTAATTTTTAATAAGTTTTATTGTGTCATTGCTAGCTCTTGATTGAGAGAGCTAGCCTAATTTGAGAAAAGTAGTTCTGGGCAAATCATGAGAAAAAATATCTTTGTTATTACAAGTTTATTGTTATTTTTGCCTAGTATGCTGAACGCTGCATCAATTCGTCTTTCGCCTGTAAGTATTGAAATATTAAATGATCAATCTGCGTCCTCAATTAGTTTATATAACCAGTCAAATGAAAGCACTGATTTGCAGGTACGTGTATTTGAATGGCGCCAAAATGCTGGGCAAGATCAATTAATACCTACAGATGAGATCGCGGTTAGTCCACCGTTTTTAAAATTACAACCTAATGATTCTTATAATTTACGTGTAGTTAGAATTAATCCAGCACCAGTTTCTGGTGAGCAAACATACCGTATTATTATTGATGAACTACCAAAACCGATTGATAACCGTAAAGCGGATCAAGGGATTAACGTACTACTACGTTCGTCATTGCCTCTATTTGTCGTAAATAAAGATGCAATTACTAAACTTACTTGGTCAATTCAACAAGAGCAAAATACTTCTTCTCTTATGATTAGTAATGTTGGCAATCGACATGCACTTTTAAATAATTTAACACTTGTTGATGTAACAGAAAATAAAAGCTATGCCATTAAAGTAAATACGGTGAATGGTTATATTCTTGCTGGCAAAGCAAGAAATTTTAATATTAGCCCTGATTTTAAATTTCAAGCGGATCATAAATATAATATTTCATTGAATATTAACGGTAAGCAAGCATCTCTTTAAAGAGGCACATATGAAATATCTCGTAAGTGCCTTATGTGTTATGTACTTGCCGATTCATGCTTTTGCTGAATCATTGCAAGATAACACCAATATTGCTTTACCAAGTATTCCGGAAGTTACAAACTCTTCTCATCAGGTGTTTAGTTCTGATAAGGCCTACACACAGCTTTTTTTAAAGATTTCTATTAACTCGAATATTTCAACAGATTTAATCTCGGTACGCCAAGATCAAGATGGAAAGCTGTATATTCGTGCTCGTGACTTAAAAGTTTTAAGGGTAAAAATGGATGAACACACTCCAGATAGCCAATGGGTGTGTATTAATGAACTAAAAGGAATCCAGTTTAAATATCTAGAGAATGAACAATCTCTAAACTTGCAAGTTCCGTCCAGCATGTTGACGGATTATTCAGTTGACTTAAATGGCCAGCAGATTACCAGTCCTCATTTACTAAAAATGAAGCCCTTAAATGCGGCCATTTTGAACTATAGCCTGTATCACACCGTGACCAATGACGAGAATGTTTTCTCTGGTTCGGCAGAGGGGATTTTTAACAGTGCAATCGGTAACTTTTCATCAGGGGTGCTATATAACGGCAGTAATGAAACTAGTTATAGCCATGAAAAATGGGTACGATTGGAAAGTAAGTGGCAGTATGTAGACCCTGAAAAGATCAGGATATATACCTTAGGGGACTTTATTTCCAATAGTTCTGATTGGGGGAGTAGTGTCCGTCTTGCCGGTTTTCAGTGGTCGAGTGCTTACACCCAACGAGGTGATATTGTCACTTCGGCATTACCACAATTTTCTGGCTCGGCTGCACTGCCATCGACACTGGATTTATACGTTAACCAGCAAAAGATTTATTCAGGGCTTGTGCCTTCAGGCCCGTTTGATATTAAGCAGCTCCCGTTTATTTCGGGAAATGAAGTCACACTTGTGACCACCGATGCGACGGGTCAGCAGAGCATTACCAAACAGGCTTACTATTTTTCATCTAAAATTTTGGCAAAAGGCATCAATGAATTCTCAGTAGATGTTGGGGTTCCTCGTTATAACTATGGGCTGTATTCGAATGATTACGACGATGCCACCTTTGCTTCAGGTGCGATTCGATATGGTTATAGTAACTCACTGACTTTAAGCGGTGGTGCAGAAGCTTCTACAGATGGGCTATCAAATCTGGGCACTGGTTTTGCCAAGAACCTGTTTGGTTTCGGGGTAATTAATGCCGACATTGCAGCAAGCCAATATAAAGATGAAAACGGTTATTCTGCCTTGGTCGGTTTAGAAGGACGGATTAGTAAGAATATTTCGTTTAATACCAGTTATCGCAAAGTATTTGATAACTACTTTGACCTTGCCCGTGTCTCTCAAATTCGATATTTAAAAGATAATCAAACCGATGCTGAACCCAAAAATTATTTGAGCTACAGCGCACTGGCAGA